>DATCYP010000058.1:0-24256 GCA_036526375.1 Gaiellaceae bacterium
GGTACGGCATGGTGACGAAGATCCGCACATTGCTGCCGACGAGATCGTCGAGCACCCCTACCACCGGGTCGCCGTCGCCGACCACAAGCGGATCTACCAAGACCACGTCGTCCTCCACTGCGACGGCGTAACTCGTCCTACTACCGAACTCGCCCACACGCAACCCCCGCGGGCGGCTCTCCCAGCACCAGATCCCAGGAACGAGTTCCACAACATCTCGCTTCGCCATCGACCTCCCCACGACCTATCCAGCCACCGATCCGGCGCTCAAAGACACGGCCCGCATGAGCGCAACTCAGGGGTCATTCCCGAACACTGGCCCAGGCCAAGGTCCCGCCTCCTGCCGCGATGAATCCAGACGGCTGAGGCGTCTAACTCCTAGAGTCCGCGGCGGCCGCACGAGGAGGTTCGACAAGATGGCCCAGTTCACGAAATCAGTAAGCGCGATCACGTTGTTTGTCGAAGACCTGGCCCGCTCGAAGGAGTTCTACGAGCGTGTCTTCGAGGTCACACCGGCCGACGAGGAAGAGGGCACGATCATCTTCGAACTTGACAACGTCTTTCTGCGTCTTCTCAGCCGCACCGAGGCCGAGAAAGAGTTGCTGGGGAAAGTGCCCCTCGCTGAGCCCGGCTTTGGAGCGGGCTTTGAGTTGGCGATGCGCGTGACCGATGTGGACGCTCGCGCCACCGAGCTTGCCGAGCGTGGAGTCTCTCTCGCCTATGGCCCTATCAACCGCCCCTGGGGTGTGCGACACATCGCCTTCCGCGATCCAGACGGCCACCTCTGGGTCCACGGCTCCGACATCCCCGCGGAGTGAGGGCAAGCAGGCTCAGGTGTCATTCCGGAACACTTGCCTAGGCGAGGGTGTTGGGACGAATCGCGCTCCGCTGCGAAGCCCATGCCGCAACCGGATCACAGCGTCTTTCGTTTTCTGTCCGACAACGAGGAGGTGTCGAACGGAATGCTGTTGCTTATCTTGCTTGCGGTGCTGGCCATTGTTCTATTCGGCCTCGGGTTCACTCTGCACTGGCTGTTCATCATTGCTGTGATCGCGGCTCTCGTGTTTTTGATCATGCTGTTCATGGGGGGAGCGAGAGGCCGAACTCGCGGCTCCTGGTACTAGCCAGCCAGCGGGGCGTAGCCGCCCGTGCGCCCCGATGGTGAGCTAGCCCGGTCTCGGGCTAGACGAGAGGCCCCGCGCAAGCGGGGCTTCTCATCGGAGAAGTAAGAGGGCCTGAGCATCTCCGCTCAGGGGTCAGTCCGGAACACTGGCCCAGCGAGAGATCGCCTTACGAGGCTCTTACATCCGCCGTGTGGCGGCCTTACATCGGCGAACCAGGCTCTGAGCCTGGAAGAGGTTGTGTGGTTGAGCAGAGGAGACTTGGCAATGAAGAAGTTGCTTCCGTTCGTGATTGCCGCTTTGGTGATTCCGGGCGTTGCACTGGCGAAGGGCAAGCCGCCGACCAAGACGAACCACGGCAAGGCGAAGGTTCAGTACGTCCTTAAGGGAGACCTCTCGGCGTTCTCGGCGTTCGATTCGTCGTCGAACACGAACGGTTCGGTCACGATCCTGGTGGACAGCTCCAACCGTCACGGCAAGGCGCTGAAGGGCATGTCGTTGACCTTCACCGGCATGGTCGCCTCGAACACGAAGGTCGTCCTGGATAACGGGGTGACGGTGATCACTGACGGAGATCAGGGCATCGTCAAGGTGCGGGCACCGAAGGAGGCTAGGAATATGAGCGGCTCCGACTTGGCCGCGATCCTCTCGGCGCTTCCGGTTCGCCAAGTCATCGACCAGGGCACCGCAAGCTAGAGCGTTTAGCACTCATCCAACGGCGTCGCGGCGTGGTACGGCTACGACGCCAACACCAGGGCGGCCCGTCTGCAAGGCGGGCCGCCCTCTTAGTCAGGGGTCATTTCGGAACACTGGCCCACGCGAGCGAGCTGTCTCCTGGCGTTCTTCCACAGTCGCCGTGCCTTGGCCGCTGGCGAGCCGAGATCTACTGGGACGCCGCTCCCCGGGCCCAACTTGACGCGGCCGGATCGGGCGCCGAGAATCGGCCCCCCGATTGGAGGTGGAGCAATGGTGCGTTCAGTGCTGCGGTTCGAGGCTGTGTGGGGCCACTACATGGATGCGGCGGCTGGGAATGAGGCCTGCAACGCGGTCTGCCGAGAGCGCGGTTGGGCGGAATGGACTGCCTGGACCCCGTTCACCGGCAAAGGGAATGAGGTGGTTATCACCGCGGACTACCCGGATATCGCGACGTACGCTGTCCAGCGGGACGCAGCCTTCAACGATGCTGAATTCATGCAGGCATGGCGGCAGTGTGCCGAGTTCATCGTGCCGGGATCGATTCGAACCGAAGTCCTAGAGCCCGCGCTGCAACTCGCCTAGCTCAGGGGTCATTCCCGGCACAGTGGCCCAGGCGAAGGTCCTCCCATCAGCGGCGGTACTGTCTCGGTTGTGGCGGGGATGGGCCAACCCGCGGGATCGCCCCGGGCGAACGCCGAGCTTGTGCGCGAGTCCTTCGGGGCTTTCAACGCCGGCGACACGGAGAGGCTGCTCGCGGTCATGGCGCCGGACTTCGTTATGCACCTCGCGGAGTATCCGGAGCCGCTTGGGCAGGATGCCTGGCGAGAGGGTTTCGAGATGATGAGGCATGCGTTCCCCGATCTCGAAGCCCATGTCGAAGACGTGATCGCGGCCGACGACAAGGTCGCGGTGCGCGTCAGCTTCCACGGCACGCACCACGGAGAGTTCCAAGGCATTCCCGCCACCGGGCGCGCGGTCCACTACGTCAGCCATGAGATCTACCGCATCGCGGACGGTCTCTTCGCCGAGGAGTGGATTTGCTCGGACAACGCATCGCTTTTCCGCCAGCTGGCTGAGGCATAGCCGCTCGCCTCAGGGGTCATTCCGGAGCGAACATTCCCGAACGCCGGCTCGGGCCGGATTCCTGGCATCTCCACAGCGCCTCGGGCACACTCTTCTGCATGTCGATCCTGGCTAGGTGGGCGAGCCGACGGCGGCGTAGGCGCGCGGCGTACGCCGAGAACCATGCACGCCTCCCGGGAGGGATGCCGGGGGTTCTGAGCGGAGCGAGTCGCCGGGCGCTCGCGGCGCTCGTCCTCGGCTCCGCAGCCTTGCTCACCGCCCGGGTGACGCTGTTCAAGGTCTGGTACCCGCTCTACGGAGACGAGACTCGATCGATGTCCATCCCGCATTCGGCCTGCACGCGCATCGCGTGCTACGGCGTGCGTCCCGACTGGACGATCCCCGCCGCGATCACGATCGCCCTCGTCGGCCTGCTCGTCGCGGTCGTGCTCTACGCGCCCCGGCGTGGCCCGGCCGAGCATCGCGCCGCAGGCGGGACGTCCGGGAACCTGCCTTGGCGGGTTCGCTGATCCGTCTCCGCTCACCACGCGCCGTTCTGCTGACCGGGGGTGCGGCGCTGGTCGCGCTCGTGGCCGCCGGGGTGGTGCCGGCGGCTAGCCCCGGCAAGGAGAAGATCGCGCTGACCGCGGCCGGAAAGGCGCAGGCGAGGGCGGAGGTCGTGCGCCGCGCGGATGTCGGCGCGGGTTGGTCGGGCGGCTTCAAGAAGCCGAACCTGTCCTCGACGTTTCCCGCCTGCAGCTATCGGCCGAAGCAGTCCGATCTCGTGCTGATCGGGGCGGCGGAGACGACGTGGCAGAAGCAGGTGCTCGTGATCGACACCGAGGCTCAGGTGCTGCGAACGGCGGCGATGGTGCGGCTCGACTGGCGACGCACCGTCACCGCGCCGCAGGTGCAGCCCTGTCTGAGGCGAGGGTTCGCGAAGTCCCTCGGCGCTGGGACGAGGCTCGTCTCGTTCCGCCGGGTCGGCTTCCTGCACGTCGCGACCTACACGCGCGCCTACCGTGTCGTGGCCGACCTGAAGACCGCGCTCGGGAAGGTTCGGCTCGAGATCGACCTCGTCGTCTTCGGCGCCGGCCGGAACGAGCTCGACCTCGCGGTCACCGGCCCGGCGTCGACGAAGACGTATCTCCGCAAGACCGAGCTACGGCTCGCGCGTGTGCTTGCCGCACGTGCGCGCCGCTCACCGACGCGCCAGTAGTCCCAGTTGCGGGAGGAGCCACAGCCGACGCCGGCGCGGCGCACGTGGCCGGGGCGACGCCTCCTCTGCGTCGCGCAGCTGGTTCCACAGCTCCTGCTTTCGTAGCGCCACCGAGACACGCTCGGCGTGTTCGACCGCTCAGCTGTGGTGGGTGGCGATGCTGACGTTGGGCATGGCCGTAAGCGTATGTTCGCCGCAGGCGTCTGGGGCGGGATCAGCCGGGTTCGGGGAGAAAGTACGCCGTGATCCGCACCGGCGCCGCGTCGACCGGTCGATCGTCTGCGGGCCGGTTGATGAACGGCTCGACGAGCCGCTCGAGATCCTCTTGCAGCCGACGGAGCTCGTCCGGCGCGAGCTCGGCGCGAGCGTTGAAGAGGCCCGCCGCCCGCGCCCAGGTCACGTCGAGCCGTGGCTCGACCCTCCGCACCCACTCCGACGGAAGCGTTGCGTACCTGGCGAGCATCGTGTTGCTCAGCTGCCGGGCGGCGCGCTGGGCTTCCGGCGCGTCCGGGATCTCGAAGTAGATCCCCATTGCCTCGGTGCTCCACTTCCCCGCCGCGTCCCGATCGATCAGACCGGCGCCGGCCAGCGTGCGCAGTTCGCTCGACGCCGTGTCGGCGCTCAGGTCCAGACGGTCGCAGGCCTCCTCGACCGCAAGCGGCCCGTCCCGCCGGACGAGGTCGAAGAGATCGAGGCGCACCGGATCCGCGAGCGCGAGCAGCTCGTCCACCTCGGTCACGACGAGGTCGCCGACGGCGTTCAGCCGTGACGGGTCGATCGGCACGCCCGCGACAGTAACGGTCTACGGAAAGCCGATGCGGGGCAGCGGCCAGTACCTGAAGACGACCGGCCCGATCAGGTTCGCCCGCGGCACGGCTCCCCAGAAGCGGGAGTCGCAGGATCCGCCCCGGTTGTCGCCCAGCATGAAGTACTCGCCCTCGGGGACCCGCCAGGTCTTGTCGAAGTGCTTCCTGTCGGCCAGCCGCTCCCGTCGGGGCACATACGGCTCGTTCAGCTTCTCCCACGTCTTCGAGCCGGGCCCGCGGATCGAGATGAATCCGTGGCCGTCCTCGTGCACGCGCTCCCCGGGTAGGCCGATCAGCCGCTTGACGAACGTCGATCCACCGTCCCCGGCCGCGCAACTGGAGGCGGCGGCCGGCGCCTTGAAGACGACGATCTGGCCGCGCCTCGGCGACTCGAAGTCGTATTCGAGCCGGAGCGCGAGCACCCGGTCGTCCGTGGAGCCGCGACACCCGTAACCGGGCCGCGCACAGTCGAGCCGCGGTTCCATGGAGGAGGAGGGGATTCGATACGGCTTGGCGACCTCCGCCTCGAAGGCGAGGACGAAACCGATCGCCACGGTCAGCGTGAAGAGCCAGTCCAGGACCCTGCGCCACGGCTCGGGCACGCGACTCCGCGGGTGAATCCCCACTCGCATCGCCCCGTCGAGGATAGCGCTCTGCAAAGCTCCGCTCGATGGCGGATCGCCGGTGGGACGGAGACGAGCGCGGCCACGGCGTCGCCGACGCCTCGCAGTTCGCCGACGGCGCCGGCGAGCTGATCGAGGCGATGCGACGTCCGAACTGGGTTGCGGAGGAGCCGGAGCTGCACCTCCTGCCCCATCTCGAGCGGGCCTGCGAGTCGTTGCCGCTTCGGATCCTCGACGCCCGCACCGGGGACGACGGCTCGTACGACGTGCGGCTTCGTTGGACGGGGGACGAAGCCGGCGTCGGCGTGATCCGCGCCGCGATCTTCGGCCTGCTCGGCGGGATCGCGGAACCGGCGAGCTACGTCAGGCAGCGGCGCCCGGACACGAGCGACGGCTCAAAGGAGGTGCTGATCTTCGACGTCGTCACCGGCATCGTCGACGAGAATCCCCTCAAACCGCATGGACATACCCTGCGGCTCAGCGTCGCCCGGTAGCCCGGCGGCGCCCCTTCCGGGCGGCAGGCCGAGGAGCGCTCGGAGCTCGTCGATGCGCCGGTGCAGCGCCCGCCGCTCGTCGGAGATCTCCCGCTCTCGCGCGCGCGCCTCGTCCGACGCGAACCCATAGTCGATCTGCCGGTGGAGGTGGCGGCGTTGCGCCGACACCCGCGCTTCCTCCGCCTCGAGGCGGACGAGCTCCCCGCGAACGTCCTCAGGGCTCGCTTCGTCCATGGAGCTTGTATCGGCTGATACATCAGGCGCGATGAGCACGCGTCGTGGTGCGAAGTGTCCGCGCGCGTTAGGCTCCGGCCATGGCAACGGTCGCGGAGGTCATGAACCGGAGCGTCCTCACCGTCGACCCGACGGCGTCCATCGGCGAGGCCGCCGAGAAGATGATGGACGCGGGCGTCGGCGCCGTCGTCGTGATGGAGGACATGGTGCGGCTCGTCGGCATCGTCACGGAGCGCGACATCCTGCGCGCGGTTGCGCAGCGGGCGCGCGCGGCCGAGGCGCGGGTGCGGCAGTGGATGACCGAGAGCGTGATCACGATCGAGCCCGAGACGCCGATCGACGAGGCCGCCAAGATGATGTTCGAGCGCAATTTCCGTCACTTGCCCGTGACGAAGGACGGCCGGCTGCTCGGCATCGTCAGCCTGCGACGCCTCTCCCAGTACGAGTTCGAGCAGGCAAAGGAGTCCGTCGGACCGGCCCATTAGGGTCGGTCGCGTGATCAGGCTCTTCCCGAACTGCGGCGGCTGGCTCGAGGTCGTCTGCGGTCCGATGTTCAGCGGCAAGAGCGAGGAGCTGATCCGCCGCCTGCGCCGCGCGGAGATCGCCGGGCAGCGCGCGCTGATCGTCAAGCCGCAGCTCGACAACCGGTACGACATCGGCCACGTCGTCAGCCACGCCGGCGCGCGCATGCGTGCGGTGGCCGTCGACGATCCCGCCGACATTCCCGGCCTCGTGGACGGCTACGACGTCGTCGGCATCGACGAGGTGCAGTTCTTCCCGCCGGAGATCGTGCTCATCCTCGACGGCCTCGTCGAGGGCGGGCTGCGGATCGTCGCCTGTGGCCTCGACCAGGACTTCCGCGGCTTCCCCTTCGGCGCGATGCCGGAGCTGCTCTGTCGCGCCGAGCTCGTGGACAAGCTCCAGGCCGTGTGCCACCGCTGCGGCGGGCCGGCGACGATGACGCAGCGGCTCGTCGACGGCGCTCCCGCTCCCGCCGACGGCGCGACGATCGTGGTCGGCGCACTCGAGCAGTACGAGGCACGCTGCCGCTCGTGCCACCAGCTCGCGGCGCCGGCGCTCGCGGCCGGCTAGGCCGGCGGCAGCAACTGCGAGACGTAGTAGCTCCGGAGCCAGCGCTCGTACCCGTCGTCGTCGAGGCCGGCGTGAGCGGTGAGGGTCCGGTACGTGCCCCAGTCGAGCGCGACCCAGAAGGTCGCGGCCACCCGTGCACGACGGAGCCCGCGGCGGCGCCCGCGCTTCGCGAGGAACGTGTCGGTCGCCCAGTCGACGGCGTAGCGGCGGTTCCGGTTCATCTCCCGCCAGAGCGCCGCGACCGCCGGATCGGCCGGAGCGGCGTGCTCGACCACGGAGGCGATCCTGGCCGAGCGGGCGTTCACACGCCGGAGGTGCCGGGCGTGGAGCCGCAGCATCTCGGCGGCGTCGGGGGCCGCCTCCATGGCCTGCGCGCTCTCGCGCTCGGGCATCGGCAGCGGATCGACGTCGCCGCGGATGGCGTAGTCGACGGCGGCCTGCAGGAGCGCGGCCTTCGTCCCGAAGACCGCCTCGACGAGCTTCTGCGAGACGCCCGCGGCCTCGGCGATCTCACGCACCCGGACGGCTGCCCAGCCGCGCCGCTCGAACGCTTCCCGCGCGGCGGCCACCACGGCCAGCCGCCGCTCCGCGGCCGCCGCCTGCCGTCGGGACGTGTCGTAGCGCCGTCTGTTGTCCGCGACTCCCATATCTGTTAGGGTCAAGCCCTATTCAATTTACAGGGCCGGACGGACGGGGGACCGGGCCGCCCCGAACAGGAGGAAGAGATGCGTCGCTCGATCCTGATCCTGGCGGCGATCTTCGTCGTCGCCGCCGTCCCGCTGACCGCCTCGGCAAAGCCTGACCCGGAGCTCGCCTACGCCGACGGCGAGACGTACACGATGCTGGGCGTCAACCTCATCACGAACGCCAGCCCCGGCGTGCTCGGCGCGCCGCCGCTGTACGTCATGGGCTACGTGCCGCCCGCCGGCTCACAGCCCGGCCAGCCGATCACGCTGCCCTCCGGCTACCAGCCGCAGTGCAACCCGTGCCTGCAGGAGCCGGTCGCCTACCACGACCACCTGCTCACCGGCGCGCCGGGCCACGGCACCGACGGCACCTCAGGCAGCGACTACCGCGCGCCGTGGCGCATCGTGGTGATGCTCTACAACCCAGCCTGGTCGAACCGGCCGGACTTCCAGCCGATCACGAGCGACGACCAGCTCGCTGCGGCCGAGGCCGCCGGCGAGTTCCTGCCGATCAACTCCGGGCCGGGCGACCCGTACGAGATCTGGACGGCCAACGTCCTCGTGTGCCCGGTCGTCCGGCACAACCAGAGCTAGACGAGCCGAACCGTCAGCGCCTCGTCGGCGAGGTCGACGGATCCGCCGAGGCGCCTGACGAGCTGCACCGCGACCGCCGCTCCGAGGTCGCGCAGGTCGTCGCCGAGCACGACCGGAGCGGACGCGGCGGTGACGGGCGAGAGCCGGATCTCCGCGCCGTCCACCTCGACCTCGACGCTGTCGAGCCCGCCGTGGCGGAGCGCCGACTGGAAGAGCGCCGCCAGGCCACGCTCGACGGCCTCGGCATCGGTCTCGAGTGCGGTTCCGGAACCCGTGACCCGCACGCGATCCTCGCCGAGCCGCGCTGCCGCGGCCTGTGCGAGCTCGAGCGTGTCGGTCTCTCGCGGCGTCGGGTCGTAGCGATCGGATTCGATCCGCGCCGCGAGGGACAGCTCGTCGATCAGCTCGGCCAGCTGCGCGGACGCCGCGTTGATCATCTCGACGTAGCGGTCGGCGGGCGGCTCCAGGCCTCCGCCTCGCTCCAGCGTGGTCGCGAACCCGTGGACGGTCGCGAGCGGCGTGCGCAGGTCGTGGCACGCGAGGGAGACGAGACGGGCGAAGGCGGTGTCGTCGCTCACAGGTCTAACCTTGCCGCATGGAGCGGACCGAGACGCCGGACCTGCAGGCGGCGGAGCCCGAGGTCGCGCTCGGCCTCTCGAGCGTCGGCGTGACCGGCGTCCAGAAGGCGGTCCGGATCGGGCGCGGCCGGGGCGAGAAGCTCATCGCAGCCACGATCGACTGCACGGTCGACCTCGACCCGCGGCGCAAGGGCGTCCACATGTCCCGTTTCCCCGAGCTCTTCGAGGAGGCGGTCGAGGGAGTCGTCGAGGACGACGCCTTTCTCGTCGAGGACCTCGCCGAGCACGTCGCGCGCCGCGTCGTCGACAGGCACGAGGCGCTCCTCGCAGAAGTCCGGATCGCCGCGCGCTACCCGTACGAGCGGCGGACTCCGGTGACGAAGCTCGCGACGCAGGAGATGGTCTCGCTGATCGGGGTCGCGGCCGCGACCCGCGAGCGCGTCCGTCGCGTCGTCGGCGTCGAAGCGACCGGGATCAACGCGTGCCCGTGCGCGCAGGGGCTCGTCCGCGGCGCCGCCACCGACCGCCTGCTCGAGGCGGGCTTCGCGGAAGGCGACGTCGAGCGGATCCTCGAGCTCGTCCCGCTCGCGACACACAACCAGCGCGGTCGAGGCACCCTCCTCGTCGGCACCGCCGAGCGCCTCAACGCCGAGCGGCTCGTCGAGATCGTGGAGGACTCGATGAGCTCGCCGATCTACGAGCTCCTCAAGCGGCCGGACGAGCTGTTCGTCGTCGAGCACGCGCACCTCCAGCCGCGCTTCGTCGAGGACTCGGTCCGCGTCGCGCTCAAGAGCGTCCTCGACGAGCTCCCGCGCCTCGACGACGGCGACTTCGTCCTCTCGCGCCAGCTCAACTTCGAGACGATCCACGCTCACGAGGTCGTGGCCGAGCGCCACGGCACGGTCGGCGAGCTCCGCGCGGAGCTCGAGGGCGGCGGCCACGGCCCCGCCGCTCACACCGTCCTCAGGGACTGGCTGCGCTCCTAGGCTTCCACCAGCGGCGCCAGAGCGTCGAGCGGTTCTCCTCCCCGCGCCACAGTCGTCCGAGGTTCGCGCGGTGGAGGACGAGCACGCCCACCCCCGCCGCGACCCCGAACGCGATCACCGGCCACGGGTAGCCGAACAGCCACGCCCACAGCCCGAGGGATCCCGCGGCCGCGATCGACGCGACCGACGCGTAGCGCGTGAGCGCGAAGACGACGATCCAGACGCCCGCACCCGCAGCGCCCACGAGCGGCGCGACGCCGAGGAAGGCGCCGCCGGCCGTCGCCACCATCTTTCCGCCCTTCTGGAAGCCGAGGAAGAGCGGCCGCCAGTGCCCGAGCATCGCGGCCGCGCCCGCGAGGACTCCGCTGCCGTGGCCGACGACCATGGTCGCCGCGAGCGCCGGCGCGAACCCCTTCGCCGTGTCGAGGAGCGCGGCAGGCAGCCCGAGCCGGGGGCCGTAGACGCGCCAGACGTTCGTCGCGCCGACGTTGCCGCTCCCCTTCGTCCGCACGTCCTCGCCGCGGAGGACCCGCACGAGCCAGTACCCCCACGTCAGCGAGCCGCACAGATAGCCGGCGGCGACGAACGCGGCGGTGAGCACGGGCTCCTCCCTGTCTAGGACGGGATGCCGTACTGCTCGACCCAGCCGTTCACGACGTCCCAGTCGAGATTGGCGAAGAACGCGTCGATGTACGAGGCGCGGTCGGTCTGGTAGTCGAGGAAGTAGGCGTGCTCGTAGACGTCGAGCGCGACGAGCGGGGTCGCGTTCCAGACCGGGAACGTGTTCTGCGCGTCGCCGACGTAGTTGAAGAGGCGGCCCTCGTCCCAGTCGTACGCCGTCCACGCCCACCCGCGGCCGGCCATGCCCGTGGCCTTCAGGTCGGCGCGCCAGGCGTCGGCCGAGCCGAAATGCCGGGCGACGAGCTCACCGAAGGCGCCGTCCGGCGAGCCGCCTGCGCCGCCGAGATGGCCGAAGTACAGCTCGTGGTTCTTGATCCCGCCGATCGCGAAGGTGAGGTCTACCTTCAGCGCCCGCAGCTCGGAGAAGGTCTGATTCGCCGCGGCGAGGTCGGCGTCCGCGAGCTTGCCGAGGATCTCGTTCCGCTTCGCGACGTAGCCCTCGTACAGCTTGTAGTGCGCCTCGACCGACGCGCGAGAGATGCCGTCGAGCTCGTACACCTCGGCGCGAAGCGGGCGCGGCGCGATCTCCTCGAACCTGTAGACGAGCGTGGACACGAGCGCGGAGCATATCCTCCGACGAAGAAGCGCAGCAGCCGAAAGGAGCCCCCCGACATGGCCTTCGAACTGCCCGATCTGCCGTACGCCTACGACGCGCTCGAGCCGCACATCGACGCCGAGACGATGCGCATCCACCACGACCTCCACCACGGGGCCTACGTGACGAATGCGAACGCCGCGCTCGAGGGGACGGGTCTGGCCGACGCCTCGGTCGACAGCGTCCTGACGAACCTCGACTCGCTTCCCGAGGACAAGCAGACCGCCGTCCGGAACAACGCCGGCGGCCACGCCAACCACTCGCTGTTCTGGCAGATCATGGGCCCGAACGGGGGAGGCGAGCCGGGCGGCGCGCTGCGCTCGGCGATCGAGGACGCGTTCGGCTCGTTCGAGGAGCTGCGCTCCGCGGTCAACGACGCCGGCGTCAAGCGCTTCGGCAGCGGCTGGACGTGGCTCGTCTGGGACGGCACCGGTCTCGCCGTCTACTCGACGCCGAACCAGGACTCCCCGGTCATGCAGAGCGACGTCCCGCTGCTCGGGATCGACGTCTGGGAGCACGCCTACTACCTCAACTACCAGAACAAGCGTCCCGCCTATCTCGAGGCCTGGTGGAACGTCGTGGACTGGCAGGAGGTTGAGCGGCGCTACGCGGAGGCAACAACCTAAGGGCGGGTTGCGCGGCGCCGGGCTCGGTGCTGCAATCCAGAGCAGGGCCGGATGCGTAAGAACAAAAGCGATATGGAACTTGCCCTCGAGGTGCCACAGCCCCACCTGCGCGCCGTCCCTTCGGAAGCCGCGCCTCCTCCGCCTTCGCCCGACGCCACCGACGCCGAGCTGCTGGCGCGCGTCGGCGAGCACGACCGCGAGGCCTTCGAGCTCCTCTACGGTCGCTACGTCAGGCCGGTCTTCAGCCTCGCCCTGCGCAGGCTCAGCGACCGGGGCCACGCCGAGGATGCCGTCCAGGAGGCGTTCGCGGCGATCTGGCGGTCCGCCTCGACGTACCGGCCCGAACGCGGCGCGGCCGGCGGCTGGATCTACACGGTCGCCCGGAACGCGATCGTCGACCGGCTGCGCCGCAATGGACCCGCTTTCGATGCCGAGCTCCCGGAGCTCGCGGCCGTCGAGCCGGGCCCGGCACAGCAGGCCGAGGACTCGGATGTCTCGTGGCGCGTCCACCGCGCCCTCGAGGAGTTGCAGCCGCGGGAGCGCGAGGTGATCGAGCTCGCGTACTGGAGCGGCATGTCTCAGAGCGAGGTGGCCGAGTACCTCGGACTCCCGCTCGGAACGGTGAAGACCCGCACGCGCAGCGGACTCGCGAAGCTCGCGACCGTGCTGGAAGGAGAAGATCTTTGAGCCGTAGGCCGGATCTGGACGAACTGATCGACGGCGAGCCGACCGGCGCCGAACGGCAGCGGCTGGAGCACGTGCACGACCTGCTCCTCCAGGCTGGCCCGCCCCCGGAGCTGACCCCGCAGCTGCGCAAGGCGCCGACCTTCGGAGTCGTGCCGCTGCAGCTGAAGCGGCGCGCCGTGAAGCGGCGTGCGCTCGTCCTCCTCGCGGCTGCCGTGTCGATCGCGGCGATCTTTGCCGGGGGCTACGGCCTGGGGAAGCACGGCGGAGGCAGCAGCAACAGCATTCAGACGCTCGCTCTCCAGGGCACCAGCTTCGCTCCCCATGCGCAGGCGACCCTCGAGGTCTGGCGCCTTCAGGACGGCAACGTGCCGATGACGCTGACGGTCGCGGGCCTGCGCAAGCTGCCTCCGCACAGCTACTACGACGTCTACCTCGTCCGCGGCGGCAAGGTCCAGCCGTGGGGCATCTGCGGGAGCTTCCGCGTGAGCGGCTCCTCTCGCGAGCTGACGCTCAACTTCAACGCCCCTTACCCGCTGCAGAAGGGCGACTCGTGGGTCGTGACGCGCCCGGGGCCGGGTAGCTCGGAGCCGGGCCAGACGGTGCTACGCCCGGTCGCGGCCTAGCGGTCACTCCACGACGGCGCCGAGCGAGCGCGCGAGCTGGACGGCGCCCGTGAGGTCGAGGCGCGCCTGCGCGATCCGGGCCGCCGAGAGGTCCACGCCGTCGACCACCGCGTCGCGGAGGTCGGCACCGGCCAGCGTCGCGTTGTGGAGACGTGCGCGCGTGAGGTCGGCGCCTCTCAGGTCGGCGCCCGTGAGGTCGGCCTCGGAGAGATCCGCCTCGCGCAGGCGTAGCCGCTGCAGATCGAGGCCGGAGAGGTCGTGTCCCCTGAGCAGGGCGTACGACCAGTCGCCGCCTGCGACGGTGAGCCCGGTGAGCGTCGCGCCGGCGAAGGTCGCCCCGACCAGCCGGCAGTCCTCGAAGCTGGCGCCGAAGAGGTTCGCGCCCTCGAAGATCGAGTTCGCGAAGTCGGAGCCGACGTGCTCGGACGCGTTGATCTGCGCGAGCGTGAAGTCGCACGCCCTGAAAGTGCACCGGGTCGTGCGAAGGCCGGAGAGATCCCGGCCGCGGAAGCTCTCGCTCTCGTAGACCTCGTTCTCGAGCTCAGCGTCCGGTTCGGGCCTCATTGCGCATCTCGGAGAGGAGCCTCTCGAGGCGCGGCTCGGTCGACTCGTCGACGAAGGTCATCGCCGCCGCGACGCCGGGATGGGCGGCGGCGATCGCCTCGCGCATCTGCAGCGCGACGGCACGGTACGACGGATGGCCTTCGCGGCCGGACCGGAGCTCGATCAGATGCAGCGCCTCGCGCGCGTCGAGCTCGAGCACGTAGCGGATGCGGTACGCGAGGCACAGCGCGTACGGCGCCTCCTCGACCAGCCCCGCCTCGCGCAGCCGCTCGTACTCGGTCTGCGACGTCTCGAGGGCACGCGCGTACTCCGGTCCGAGGCCCGCCTCCTCGACCTCGTGCGGGACGTCGGCGCCGAGGTCCGGCGAGAGCCGCTGCCACTGGCACGTGAGCAGGCGGTGCCGCTGCAGGTCGCGGAACGCCCCGTAGTCGGAGACGATCTCGAAGCGATACGTGAGCGTCTCGAAGCCGCGGCCCGGCCGGTGGCGCCGGTTCTCGCGGGTGGCGACGAGGTCGCGGACGAGCCCCGCGCGCTCCTCCGGCGACAGGCCCGCGACCGCCGCGAGCGCCTGCTCCTCGCCGACCGCGGACGCCTCGTACAGGAGCGCGGCGAGGAGCTCCTCCTCGCTGCCGTGCGCGCGGAGCAGGCGGACGGACGGAGCCGTCGTCTCCACGCCGGGCTCGCCGAGCCCGAGCCGCTCGGCCACGGCCGCGGCCGCCTCGTTGCGCTCCCGGAGGTACTCGACCCAGCGCCCGCCGCGGTCCGGGCGCGGCACGCGGGCGACGAAGCTCGGCATCACCGCCTGCAGCTCCTCGAGCAGCATCTCGCCGTAGGCGCGCGCCTCCGCAAGCGGATGCGCGAGCAGGTGGAGGACGAGCTGCTCGTACGTCTGGCCGGTCGCGTAGATCCCGACGTGCGAGAGCGACGCCGCCGGGAGGACGCCGCGGACGAGGTCGAGCGCCTTCGCCCGGACGGCCCGCCGGTGCGCGGCCGGCGACTCGCCCTCTGCCGCCGGGAACCGCTCGTCCACCCACGCCGAGATACCGTTCAACAGCTCCGAATACGCGGCGAAGAGCCCGTCCATCGCCGCCTCGTAGGCCGGGCCGAACCGGGGGTCGCGGTGGTAGCGATAGCCGAAGCCGTCGAGCTGCGCGTCGTAGGCGATGTACCGCGTCGACTGCTCGAGGTAGGCGGCGAGCCGCGGCCGCTGCAGGATCTTCGTGAGCACGTTCGAGGTCCACTCGCAGGCGATGTGCGCGCCGCCGAGCTGAGCGACGGAGTCGTCGCCGTAGCCGAGGAAGATCGTCTCGTAGAGCTTCGCCGCACGCTCGCCCTCCGAGAGGTCCACCACCGGGACCTCGGGCAGGGAGTCGGCGAACTCGTCGAGGAACAGGCGGCGCAGCGTCCCGGCGTAGCGGGAGTAGCGAGCGAACAGGGCGCCCTTGACCGTCTCCGGCAGGTTGACGAGCGCGAAGACCGGCCGGTCGAGGTTCGTGAAGTGCGGAGCGAGGCGCGCCTGCTCCTCCTCCGTGTACTGCTCGAGCGGGTATGTCACCGTCTCCACCGTGGCCAAGGGATCGCCCACAGTAAACCGGGTGTCGGTCGGCACCTCGGGCTGGTCGTATCCGAGCTGGCGGCCCGGGTTCTATCCCGCCGGGCTCGATCCGGGCGGCTTCCTCGCGTTCTACGCCGAGCGCTTCTCGACGGTCGAGCTGAACACGACCGGCTACCGGCTACCGGCGGAGGAGCAGTTCCGCCGCTGGGCGGAACAGGTCCCGGACGGGTTCGAGTTCGCGCCCAAGCTGCCCGGAGAGCGGCCGCGCACGGTCGTCGAGTTCGAGAACCGGGTGCGCCACCTCGGCGACCGGCTCGGGCCGGTGCGCATCTCGCTCAAGTCGAAGAGCGACGAGGGGATCCTCGAGTTGCTGCTCGGCTCGCTCGATCCGTCGCTCCGGCTCGCCTTCGACCTGGAGCATCCGTCCTGGGACGGAATCGAGCCGCGACTGGCCGAGGCGGGCGCCGTGCGCGTGAACGACCTCGACCGGCCGGCGCCCTTCCGCTACCTCCGTCGCCGCGAGGCGCCGGACGCAGCCTTCGCCGCCGCGCTCGCCGCGGCCGAGGAGCCGGTCTACGTGTACTTCCGCCACGACGCCGAGCCGGCGGCGCCCGCTCACGCCTCGCGCCTGCGCGAGCTGCTCGACTCGATCTAGAAGAGGGCGGCCGCGCCCTGATGCCGTTCGTACGTGCCGCTCGTCACGACGTCGGCGAGCTCGGAGACCGCGTGGCGCACCTCGTCCTCCGTGTTGAAGAAATGCGGGCCGAGGCGGATCCCTCCTGCGGGGTCCGGGCGGAAGTCGCAGACGATCCCACGCTCGCCGAGCTCCTTGTGGCACGCGGCGTGGTCGGGCGTGGAGACGGTGACGGTGCCGCCGCGCCGGGCGGGATCGCGCGGCGAGACGACCGCGAGCCCCGCGTCGTCGCAGAGGGCGATCAGGAGCTGGGTCAGCGCGAGCGAGCGCTCGCGGACCCGCGGTACGCCGACCTCCTCGATCACGTCGTAGCCGGCGGTCGCCGCGTAGAGCGCGGGGACGTTCGGGGTGCCGGTGAGAAAGCGTCGCGCGCCGGCCGCGTACTCTAGCTCCGGCTCGAAAGCGAATGGCCGGGCGTGTCCCTGCCAGCCGACGAGCGTCGGCTCGAGCCGCTCCGCGACGTCCGGCCGCACGTAGAGCCAGCCCGCGCCGGGCCCGCCGCAGAGCCACTTCACGCTGCCGCCGACGGCGAAGTCCACGCCGAGCTCGCTCAGGTCGAAGGGGACGATGCCCGCCGACTGGTAGCAGTCGAGCACCACGTGCGCGCCGGCCTCGCGCGCGCGGCGGACGATCGGCTCGACGTCCTGGATCTCGCCGTTCTTGAACAGGACGTGGCTGATCGGGACGAGCAGCGTCCGCTCGTCGATCGCGCCGACGATCGCGGCGTCGTCCTCGACCGCGACGACCTCGAAGTCCGGCTGCGCCTGGTAGAGGTAGCGAACCGACGGGAAGTTCCCCTCTTCGTAGACGATCCGGTTCCGCCCGCCGGCTTGCCCGAAGCAGGAGAGCACGATCGCCTCGGCGACGGTCACGTTCTGGTGCATGACGATGGAGCCGGGGGGCGCGCCGAGGATCCGGCCGAGCTGGTCGCCCACCGTGACCGGCATCTCCCACCAGCCCTCGGCCCAGGAGCGGATGCCGCGCTCGCGCCAGGTGCGCGCGTACTCGCGGAGGTTGTCCTCGGCCGCCGAGGGCATCGCAGCAAGCGAGTGGTTGATGAGGTACGTGCAGGTCTCGAGGATCGGGAAGCGGTCGCGGTACTCGCCGGGGTCGATCACGCGAGGGAGGCCAGAGCCTCGTCCTCGGCCGCGTAGTCGACCACCCCCTCGAGGTACGTGCCCTCCCAGCTCCTACCGGCCTCGAGCTCGCCGACGAGCCACGCGCACGTCTCGCGCACGGCCTCCGGGTACGTCGTCACGGGCCGGTAGCCGAGCTCCTCCTCGGCCGCCGCCATCGACACGACGAACGGCTGTGAGTCGGGTGCACCCCACGGGTTGTCGTATGCGTCGCCGGGCAGGAGCACGGGCTCGAACTCGTGCTCGAGCGCGTTCCCGATCGCCCGGCAGATCTCGAGCGTCGTGGGCGGGTCGGGATCGCCGGCGTTGAGCGCACGGTCTCCGGGCTTGGCCGCCGCGAGCCGGATCAGCTCCGCGAGGTTCGCCACCGACGTGGTGTGGAAGCGGCTCTCGCCCTTCCAGGAGAGCGCCACCCGGCGCCGCCCGTCCACGGCGCGCTTGACGAAGAACAGCTCGCGCGGCAGCTTCGCGCCCGGCCCGTGGATCGCGCACGCGCGCAGGAGGGTCGCGGGCAGCGGCCCCGCGAGCAGCGTCTGCTCGAGCTCGGCCTTCCGCGTCGAGTACGTGGCGTCGCCCGGGTCGGCCGTCCGCTGGGTCTCGAGGATCGGGACCGGCATGTTCGGAGGCTCGCCTTCGCCGTCGAGCGCCCTGCCGTCGTCGTCCGCGTAGACCGAGGCGCTCGAGATGACGATGAGCGAGCCCGCCAGCCCGGCGAGGCCGTTGAGCTGCCCGCCGTGCTCGCGGGTGAACGCGACGGTGTCGAGGACGACGTCCGCGCCCGTCCCGAGCGCTGCCCGCAGCTGCCTGTCGTCGGCGCGGTCGGCCACGGCGGACTGGACTCCGAGCTCCGCGAGCCCCTCGGGCAGCGTTCCGGAGCGGGAGATCGCGACGACGTCCCAGCCGTCCGCAGCCAGCGCGCGCGCCGCGGCGCGGCCGATCATGCCCGTGCCTCCGATCAGCACCGCCCGCGGCACTAGAGCTCCACCTCCTCCACGCGCACAACCCTATGTCGCGCGGCGAAGGCTGCGACGACCGCCGCCGCGAGGACGATGGCGCCGGCGATCCTCAGCGCGAGATGGACGCCGTGACCGGCCGAGCCCTCGGCGGCGAGGAGCACCTTGGCGACCGTCTTCAGGTTCCCCTTCGCCACCGGATAGTCCGCCGGGTTCGTGCTGCCGCCGGTGGTCACGATGTGGATCACGATCTGGCGGAACTGGAGCGGGATCCCGAGCCTGACGAGCTTCTCGGTGAGCCCGCTCGTGAGCTGAGCGTTGACGACCGCTCCGAGCACCGCGACACCGAAGACGCCGCCGAGCTCCCGGCTCGTGTTCACGGTCGAGGCGGCCATGCCCGACTGCTCCGGCGGCACGAGGCCGAGCACCGCGGCGGTCATCGTGACGAGCGCGATCCCGAAGCCGAGCCCTGCGATCGCGAGCGGCCACGTCAGCGCCGCGACGCTCGTGGTCGCCGTGAGCTTCCAGTCGAGGAGGAACAGCCCCAGCCCGGCGAGGCCGCAGCCGAGCACCATCGGCACCCGCGGCCCGACCCTCGCCGTCCACCGGCCTGCGAGCGGCCCGGAGACGATCATCGCGACCGCGAGCGAGGTGAACACGAGCGCGATCTGGAACCCCGAGAAGCTCGTGATCAGCTGCAGGTAGAGCGCGGTGAAGAAGAAGACGGAGAAGACCGAGAGGTTCGTGGCGAAGGCGACGACGTTCGCGGCGGCGAAGGTCGGGTTGCGGAGGAACTCGAGCTTGAGCACGGGGTCCGGCACCCGGTGCTCGATCAGGACGAAGACCACGACGAGCACCGCGGACGCCGCGAAGAGGAGGACGATCCACCAGGTTCCGTAGCCACGGTTCTCGCCCTCGATCACGGCGAAGGTCGCGGCCAGGATCGCGGCCGCGCCGGCGGCCAGCCCGGGCACGTCGAGCCTCCGTCCCTCGGGATCGCGACTCTCCGCGAGCGTCACCGCGGCGACCGCGAGCGCGACGGCGCCGAAGCCGAGCCCGAACCAGAAGATCCACCGCCAGCCGGCGCCTGCGACGAGCACGCCGCCGAGCACCGGCCCGAGCGCGAGCGCGAGGCCGGACACGGCCGCCCAGACCCCGAGCGCGACGGCCCGCTCCTCCCGCTCGGGATAGATGTGGCGGATGAGCGAGAGCGTTCCCGGCTCCGAGGCCGCCGCGCCGAGGCCCATCACGATCCTCCCCGTGATGAGGACGCCGGTGCTGTGGGCGAGCGCGGCGACGATCGAGCCGGCGCAGAAGACGGCGACGCCCGCGAGCATCACCCGCTTGCGGCCGAGCAGGTCGCCGAGCGTGCCGCCGGTGAGCATGAGCGCGGCGAACGCGAGCATGTAGCCGTCGACGATCCACTGCAGTCCGCTGACGCTCGAGCTCAGCGAGGTCTGGACGTCGGCGAGCGCGACGCTGACGATCGTGTTGTCGAGGAAGGTGAGGAAGAGGATCGCGCAGACGGCGCCGAGCGCCGCTTCGCGGGCATGACGCTGCCGGAACAGCGCGACGGAGGTCACGCGGGAGACGTTACGACTTGCAGGCGGACGGCGTGCTGCCGCCGAGCGAGACCAGCTTGCAGAGGCTCGCGAAGCCGACCTTCCACGTGCCGCCCTGGCGCACGGCGGTGCCGGTCTGCTTGGGCAGCGAAGTGCCGGCGAACGTGACCACGTAGACGACCTTCGCCTTGTTCTGTCCCTGCAGCGTCACCGAGGAGACCGTCGCGCTCACGTTCTTCGCCAGCGGGTTGCTCGCGAACGTCCGGATCACGGGCTTGAACTGCGAGCCGTTCTGAAGGAGAGCGACCCTCTGGTCGAGCGGCGTCTTGCCGGCGAAGAACTTCTCGTAGGCGCTCTTGATCTGCGCCTTCTCGGCCGCCGTGCTGACGGTGCCGCCATTCGTAGGCACGCTTCCCTTCTTCGAGCCGCCACAGGCTGCGAGCGCAAGAACCAGAACGAGGACGATGGGGAGTCGTCTCACGAGAAGAAGCCTAGACCTCCTGCAGCGAGCGCGCGCCCGGTCCGACGTACCGCGCCGACGGACGCACCAGCACCCCGAGCCGCTTCTGCTCGAGGATGTGCGCCGACCAGCCGGCCGTCCGCGAGCAGGCGAACATCGCGGGCGCGAGCCGCGGCGGCACCTCGGCGACGTCGAGGACGACGGCCGACCAGTACTCGACGTTCGTCCACGAGTGGCTCGGGCTCTTCTTCGCGATCGCCTCGTGGGCGACCTGCTCGAGCTCCTCCGCCACCTCGACGCGCGGCGATCCGAGCTCCTTGGCGACCCTCTTGAGGACGCGGGAGCGCGGGTCCTCGGCGCGGTAGACGCGGTGGCCGAACCCCATGATCCGCTCGCCGCGGCCGAGCGCCTCGGCGACCCACTTCTCCGCGTCGCCCGACTCGGCGACCGCGTCGAGCATGGGCAGCACCCGCGCCGGGGCGCCGCCGTGCAGCGGCCCGGAGAGCGCTCCGACCGCCGAGGAGAGCGCCGCGCCTGCGTCTGCTCCGGTCGAGGCGACGATCCGCGCGGTGAACGTCGACGCGTTGAGGCCGTGCTCGGCCGTGCAGATCCAGTAGGTGTCGATCGCCTTCGCCGAGCGCTCGTTCAGCTCGCCGCGCCATTCGAGGACGAACCGTTCGGCGGCGGTCTGACCCTCGGCGACCTTCTCGGGCGGGACCGGCGCGAGGTCCGCGCCGCGCGCGGACTGGGCGACGATCGAGAGCGCGGCGGCCGAGAGCCGGCGGAGGTCCTCCTTCGCCTGCTCGTCGTCGATGTCGATGAACTGGCCGAGCTTCCACTCGCCGCTCAGGGACGCCAGGGTCGACTGGAGGTCCGAGACGTAGCCGCCGGTGCGGCGCTCGAGGTCGATGTGCTCGTACGGGAGTCCCGGATGGAGCGACTCGTCCACGAGCAGCCCCCACACCTGCTCGAACGGCACGTTGCCGACGAGATCCTCGATGTTGACCCCGCGGTAGCGAAGCTCGCCGCCCTCCTTGTCTGGCTCCGCGATCTCGGTCTCGAACGCGATCACCCCGGCGAGGCCCGGAGAGAAGTCGTTGCCGTTGCTGCTCATGCGTGTATCTCCTCCAGCTCGAACTCCTGGCCTGCACCGCGTTCGCGCGCGGCCGCGAGGACGAGCGCCGCGGCGGCGAGATCCTGGACGGCGACGCCGACCGACTTGTAGAGCGTGATCTGCTCGCCCGAGCGGCGCCCGACCGCCGTCCCGGCGATGACCTCGCCGAGCTCGACGACGCCGTCGCGGCCGCGCGGCTCGAGCTCGGGCGCGCCGGCGGGAAGCGGCGCGAACGCCGAGTCGCGCTGCTCGACGACGACCAGATCCGCCTGCTCGACGATCGCCGGGTCGAGCTCGGAGCCGCCGGCGCCGTAGCCGACCGAGCTGACGTGCGCGCCGGGGCTGAGCCATTCGAGCCGGACGACCGGCTCCGGCGAGGCGGTCGTCGCGTGGACGACGTCGGCCCCGCGGACGGCGTCCTCGAACTCGCCTCGTCCGGCCACGCGCACCTCCGCGAAGTCGCGGGCGCGAGGGAACATCTCCTGCGCCGAGCGGGACTGCACGCCCGTCCCGAGGATCGCGAGCACGCGGGCATCGGGACGCGCGAGGAGGCGCGTCGCGAGCGCAGCAGCCGCAGCGGTGCGCATCGCGGTGATGTACGTCCCGTCCATCAGCGCGACCGGCGTCCCCGTCGCGGGATCGAAGAGCGAGATCAGCGCCTGGTGCGTTGGACGGTCGCGGTTCGCGGGGAAGAGCGTGACGAGCTTGCACCCGAGGCCAGCGGAGGGCGCGTAGCCGAGCATCGCGCCGAGGATGCCGTCCGCGGCGAACGCGCCGACACGCGGCACGAGCGACGCCGTCCCTGCGGAGAGCTCCGCGTGCGCGGCCGCGAGCGCGTCGAGGAGCGCGTCGAGGTCGAGCAGCTCCTCCACTTCGCTGCGACTGAGGACGAGCATCTCAGGCAGGACGGTACTCCTCGCCGTCGTCCCTCCGCGGCGGCTCGCGCACGAGCACGTCGAACTCGCCGGCCCGGCCGACGACGCGGAACCCGTGCGCCTCCGCGACGCGGCGCGAGCGGTCGTTCCAGCGCAGGATCGACAACCGGAGCCGCGCGGTCGGATCCGCCTCCGCGGCGTGCGCGACGACGGCGCCGACGAACTCCCGGCCGAGCCCCCGTCCCACGAGCTCGGGCCGCATGCCGTAGCCGACGTCGACCGTGCCTGCCTCCTCCTCGACTCCGGGAACGCGCGCCTCGAAGCCCGTGCAGCCGAAGCCGACGAGCTCGCCGCCGTCGTCGTCCACCGCGAAGAAGCCGCGGTCCCGACCGAGCGGTCCCGTGGCGTCGTAGGTCGCGTACGGCTCCGGGTAGCGCCAGCCGAGAGGCCGCTCGGCCTCCTCGACGGTCAGCTCCCGCGCGTGCACCGCGTGGTCAGCCGAGCAGCGTCAGCGTCCAGTCGGGCCGGTGCTGGGCGTCGAGCGAGAAGAGGAGGATGCGCTGCCACTGGCCGAGGCAGAGCGCTCCGTCGCTGAACGGCACCTGCTCGGACCGCGGGCCGAGCAGGAAGGCCAGGAGCTGCTCACGCGCGCGCAAGTTCCCCGGCACGACACGCTCGAGCATCGACTCGAGGTCTTCGAAGAATCCCGTCTCTCGCTCCTGCACCCGCACGAGCGAGAGCGTGCTCGCGGTGTGGAGGTACGCGATGCCCGAGCTCACGCCGGAGTCGGCGACCTCGCGGGAGACGTCGTTCGTGATGTCCATCACCGACAGCGACGGGAGGGCCGCGGCGATCGAGTAGGGGACTTCGACGCTCGTCATGCCTGTGCGACCTCCTTGGGCAGCCTGAAGTGGACGTCCTCCTTCGCGACCTCGATCTCCTCCGGGAGCGCGTAGCCAACCTCGGCGAGCCGCGCCGCCGTGGCCCGCACGAGCTCCTCGGGGGTCGACGCGCCCGCCGTGAGGCCGATCGTCTCGTGACCGTCGAGGAGCGCGGGATCGAGGTCGCTCTCGCCGTCGACGAGCGTCGCCTGCGCACCGGCGGCCTGCGCGACCTCGACGAGCCGCTGCGCGTTCGAGCTCGTCTCCGAGCCGATCACGAGCACGAGCGTGGCTCCCTGCGCGACCATCGCCTTGACCGCGTCCTGGCGGTTCTGCGTCGCATAGCAGATGTCGTCGGCGTGCGGCCGGCGGAGCGTGCCGAGGTGATCCTCGAGCGCGTCGACGATCGGCGCGACGTCGTCGAGGGAGAGCGTCGTCTGCGTGATCACGGCGACGGGCTTCTCGGTGTCGAGCTCCTGCGCCTGCTCCGGCGACTCGATCACGACGGTGGAGTCCGGCCGTTCGCCGAGCGTCCCGATCACCTCGACGTGGTTCTTGTGGCCGACGAGCGCGACGAGGTGGCCGCTGTCGGCGTAGCGCCGCGCCTCGGCATGGACCTTGTTCACGAGCGGGCACGTCGCGTCGACGACCCGCAGGCCGCGCCGCTGCGCGTTCTCCTTCACCGCCGGGGCGACGCCGTGGGCCGAGAGGACGCAGATCTCGCCCTCCGGAATCTCTGCCTCGTCCTCCACGAACACGGCGCCGAGCTTCTCGAGCCGGCGCACGACATGCTCGTTGTGGACGATCTGGTGGCGGACATAGACCGGCGGCCCGTACTGCTCGAGCAGCCGCTCGACGATCTCGATCGCCCGGTCGACGCCGGCGCAGAACGAGCGCGGCGCCGCGAGCAGGACGCGGCCCCTCACGTCGCGACCGCCTGTTCGAGCGCGCGGAGCGCCGCGAGAGCGTCGCGCATCGAGCGAACCGCGTCGCCGCGGCGGGTCGCGATCCAGCGCAGGAGGCCCGTGACGTTCGTGCGGCCGTCGGCGTGCACCGTCC
>DATCYP010000059.1:0-22355 GCA_036526375.1 Gaiellaceae bacterium
CAGCAGCCGGTTGACGACCTTCGGGTCGGCCTTGCCCTGGGTCTCGCGCATCACCTGGCCGACGAGGAAGCCGAGCACGCCCTCCTTGCCGCCGCGGTAGGTCTCGACCTGCTCCGGATGCGCCGCGACGACCGCGTCGATCACCGGGGCCAGCGCGTCCTCGTCGGCGACAGCGACCTGGGAGAGATAGTCCTCCGCAGTGATCGGCCCCTCCGCGGCGGCGGCGAACGCCTCGTCCAGGGCCTCGCGCGTCAGGTTGGCGCTCAGGAGGATGGCGAGGGCGCCAGCGTTCTCGAGGAGAAAGTCCCCCCGGTTCATCGCGACCGCAGCGGCTGTCCTCGGGTCGATCCCACTGGCTACGAGCGCCTCGGCCTTGGATTCGTTGCCGGTCATGACGAGCTCGGTGGCCTGCCCGACCTCGAGTCCCAGGGAGAGCCGCCTGATGCGCTCGACAGGTCGCTCTGGCACCTCGCGACGCAGCCGCTCGACGAGCTCTGCCGGCGGCTCGACCGGGACGAGATCGGGCTCCGGGAAGTAGCGGTAGTCGTCCGCCTCCTCCTTCGAGCGGTGCACGGTGAGGCGATCGGTGTCTGGCTCGTAGTCGTACGTGGACTGGACGACCTCCTCGCCCGCCTCGTGCGCCTCGACCTGCTGCCGGTACGCGGCCTCGATCGCCCGCCCGATGAAGCGGAACGAGTTCATGTTCTTGATCTCCCAGCGCGGCCGGAACCCCTCCTCGCCGGGCCGGCGTACCGAGACGTTGACGTCGGCGCGCAGCGTTCCCTTCTCCATGTCCGCGTCCGAGACGCCGAGCTCGACGATCGTCTGGCGCAGGAGGCGCACGTAGGCCACGGCCTCCTCGGCGGAGCGGAGGTCGGGCGCGCTGACGATCTCGAGCAGCGGCGTGCCGCCGCGGTTGAAGTCGACGAGGCTGTAGTCCGCCCCGACCGAACGGCCGGTCGCGCCGCCCGCGTGGACGGTCTTGGCGGCGTCCTCTTCAAGGTGCGCGCGCACGATCCCGATCTCGCGCTCGCCGTCCTCGGTCGGCAGGAGGAACCGACCGCGGCCGCAGAGCGGGTCCTCGTACTGGCTGATCTGGTAGCCCTTGGGCAGGTCGGGATAGAAGTAGTTCTTGCGGGCGAAGACGGCCCGCTCGGCGATCTCGCAGTCGAGCGCCAGCCCGAGCAGGATCGTCATCTCGATCGCCCGCGCGTTCGGGACGGGGAGTGCGCCTGGGTGGGCGAGGCAGACCGGGCAGGTGTGCGTGTTCTCGGCCGCGCCGTACTCAAGCGCGCAGCGGCAGAACATCTTCGTGCGGGTCTTGAGGTGGACGTGCACCTCCAGCCCGACGACCGCCTCCCAGTCAGTCCCGGGCATCGAGCTTCTCCTTCGCCTCGCGGAGCGCGTCCTCGACGTCGTCGCGCACCTGGACCATGGCGAGCCTGTGCTCGAGCGGGCCGTGCGTCTCGATCAGCCAGAGCTCGCGCTCGCCGGCCTCGAGCTGGAGCTTCACGTCGCCGACGAGGACGGCGCGCGAGCCGTCGAGCACGCGCGGGTGCTCGCCGAACACGCGCTCGACCGCGAGCACGAACTCGGCCGAGGGATCCTCGAACCGCATGGTCATCGCAGACGCTCCGGCACGGGATCGAACCCGAGCGACTGCTCGAGCGCGTGGCCGATCCGGAAGAGCGTGTTCTCGGCGAACTGCGGCCCGACCAGCTGCAGGCCCACCGGCAGTCCCTCCGAGAGCCCGCACGGGACGTTGAGCCCGGGCAGGCCCGCCATGCAGGACGGGATCGTCAGCAGGTCGCTGAGGTACATCGCGATCGGGTCGGCGGTGCGGGCGCCGAGCGGGAAGGCAACCGTCGGCGAGGTGGGCGACACGAGCGCGTCGAACGTCTCGAACAGCGCGTCGTGCTCGCGCTTGATCACCGTCCGCACCTTTTGCGCCTGCCCGTAGTACGCGTCGTAGTAGCCGGCCGAGAGCGCGTACGTGCCGACCATGATCCGCCGCTTCGGCTCGTCGCCGAAGCCCTCGTCACGCGTCCGCTCGTACATCTCGAGTCGCTCGGCGGCCTCGGCACGACGGCCGTAGCGGACACCGTCGTAGCGGGCGAGATTGGACGAGGCCTCGGCGGGGGTGATCAGGTAGTAGCACGCCATCCCGTACTCGACGGAGAGCGGCAGCGAGCACTCCCCCACCTCGGCGCCGAGCTCCTCGAGCCTCGCCACCGCGCCCCGGACGGCCTCGGCGACGCCGGGCTCGATCCCTGCCGCCTCGTTCAGCTCCTTCGGGACGCCGATGCGCAGCCCGCGCAGGTCGTCGGCCTCCGGAAGCTCGACCGGCTGCGGCAGCTCGACTGTCGTCGTGTCGCACGCGTCGCGGCCGGCGATGATCGAGTAGAGGTAGGCGCAGTCGCGGACGGTGCGCGCGACCGGACCGACCTGGTCGAGGCTCGAGGCGAAGGCCACGATGCCGTAGCGTGAGACGGTGCCGTAGGTGGGACGGAGACCGACGTTGCCGCAGAGCGCGGACGGCTGCTTGATCGAGCCGCCGGTGTCGGAGCCGAGCGCCCACGGCGCGAGCCCGGCGCTCACGGCAGCAGCCGAGCCGCCGCCCGAGCCGCCCGGTACGCGCGAGGGGTCCCACGGGTTGCGCGAAGGGCCGTAGGCGGAGTTCTCGGTCGACGAGCCCATCGCGAACTCGTCGGTGTTCGTCTTGCCGAGGATGCGGAGCCCGTGCGCCTTCAGGCGCTCGACGACGGTCGAGTCGTAGACCGGCACGTAGCCCTCGAGGATCCTCGAGCCGGCGGTCGTCGGGATCCCCTTCGTCCCGATCACGTCCTTGAGCGCGATCGGCAGTCCGTCGCCGCCCGGGTCGTCACAGACGTGGAGGTAGCAGTGGAGCTCCTCGTCGCGTCCGTCGATGGCGGAGCGGTAGGCGGCGAAGAGCTCGGCGCCGGAGATCTCGCGCGTCTCGAGCAGGCGTTTCGCCTCCTCCGCGGTGAGCCGGAGCGTGTCGATCACGCGGCTCCTCCGGGTGGAACCTTGAAGAAGTCGCCGTCGCGCTCGGGGGCGTTCGCAAGCGCCTCCTCGACGGGCAGGCACGGCCGAGGCTCGTCTTCGGCCCAGACGTTGACGACGTCGAGCGGATGCGCGGTCGGCGGCACGTCCGAGAGGTCGAGCTCGGAGACCTTCGAGACGGCCTCGAGGATCTCGTTGAGCTGCCCCTCGAGCCGCTCGACCTCGTCCTCCCGCAGCTCGAGCCGCGCGAGGTGCGCCACGTGCAGAAGCTGTTCGCGATCGATCGCCATCTCGCTCGATCCTCCCAAAACGAAGAGGGCCCCTGCCGGGGCCCTCTCAACCTTGATCCGAGTGGTCCCCTAGATCGCCTGGACGTTCGCGGCCTGCGCGCCCTTGTCGCCCTGAACGACTTCGAACGACACGCGCTGACCTTCGGTCAGCGACTTGTAGCCGTCCATCGTGATCGCGGAGAAGTGGACGAAGACGTCATCGCCGCCTTCGCGCTCGATGAAGCCGTAGCCCTTCTCGTTCGAGAACCACTTGACGGTGCCCTCAGCCAACCCTTCCTCCTTGCAGAAAAACGACGGCTCGGGCACCGAGCCGCCGACCGGTATGAAACAGGCCGGAGTCTAGCTCAGTTTTTCCGGGTTGCAACGGTGACGGGCCTGCGCAATCGCGCTGCGGTAGCGGCGTTCTGGAGCACCATGGCAATCGTCATCGGCCCCACCCCGCCCGGCACCGGCGTCATGTAGGCCGCCCGCTCGAGCGCTCCCGGGTCGACGTCGCCGAGCACCTTGCGGCTGCCCTCGGCCCGGTTCATCCCGACGTCGATCACCGTGGCGCCGGCCTTGACCATGTCGGCGGAGATCAGATGCGTACGCCCGACCGCGGCGACGAGGACGTCCGCGTCGAGCGTATGCCGCTGCAGGTCCTGCGTGCGCGAGTGGCAGATCGTCACGGTCGCGTTGCGCTGGAGGAGGAGGTGCGCCATCGGCTTGCCGACGATGGCCGAACGGCCGACGACGGCGGCGCGCGCCCCCTCGAGCGGGATCTCGTACTCGTCGAGCATCCGCATGATCCCGAGCGGCGTGCCCGGGACGAGCGTCGGCCGGCCGAGGTAGAGCCGTCCCGCGTTGACCGGGTGGATGCCGTCGATGTCCTTCTCCGGCGCGATCGCCTCGATCACGCGGTTCTCGTCGATATGGTCGGGAAGCGGGAGCTGCACGAGGAGGCCGTCGATGTGGTCGTCGGCGTTGACCTCGGCGATCGTCGCGAGCAGCTCCTCCTCCGAGGTGTCCGCGGGCAGCTTGAGGTCGCGCGCCTCCATTCCCGCCGCCTGTGCGGCCTTCTGCTTGAGATCGATGTAGATGTGCGACGCCGGGTCGTCGCCGACGAGGACGGTGGCTAGGCCGACGTGGCCGAGCTCGGCCACGGCCGCGGCCACCTCCTCGCGCACCCTGGCGCCGAGCGCCTTGCCGTCGATGATCGTTGCCGGCACGAGGCGAGGTTATAGCCTCCGCCCGATGCGGCTTCCCCGCAAGAACGACCCGGATTCGGTGCGCGCACGGCAGCAGGCTCTCGGACTGCCCGGTGCCGACGTCGAGCCGTACCTGCGCGCGGCCGAGTCCGTGACCGGCCTCGTCTCCATCCCCGTCTCCGTCGCGCAGCTCCAGGTCTCCCTCGGCGAGTACGAGCTGTCGGAGGACGGCGAGGTCGTCGAGACCGGACGCACGGACGAGGAGGTCGTCGTCCCGCTGGCGCACACGGAGGGCGGCCTCACCGCGTCGGTGCAGCGGGGCGCGAAGGCGATCGCGCAGTCGGGCGGCTGCCGAACGTACGTGATAGCCGACAGGATCACCAGAGCATCCTGCTTCATCTGCAAGGATTCGGGGGACGCGCTCACGCTCGCGCGCTGGATCGAGGGACAGCTGCCGGCGATGCGCGACTTCCTCCGCGAGTCGGACTCGGCCGAGCTGTCCCGCCACGCCGTCCTGCGCGAGGCGAAGACGCACGTCGTCGGCCCGATGTGCCACGTCCTCTGGCGCTTCACGACCGGCGACGCCTTCGGCGCGAACATGATGACCCGCAACGCCTACGCCCTCAACATGGCCTACGTTCTGCCGCAGGCGCCGGTGCCGGTCGAGCGGACGATCCTCGAGGCGAACATGGGCGGCGACAAGAAGCCGTCCTTCGAGTACTTCCAGCAGGGCCACGGCAAGACGGTGATCGCGGAGACGACGCTCACCGAGGCGGCGATCGAACGCGTGCTGCGGACGAAGCTCGCCGACCTCGAGGAGCTCGCCTGGGCCGGGACGCACGGCGCCGTCGCCTCGGGGATGCAGTCCGTCGCCTTCACGCCCGCCTCGGCGATCGCCGCCGTCTTCGCGGCGACCGGCCAGGATCTCGGGCTCGTCGCGACGAGCTCGATGGCGCACGGCACGGAGCAGCGCGTCGACGGTGGCCTCCACGTCTCGATCCGCTTCCCGGGGATCGAGGTCGGGACGGTCGGCGGCGGCACGACGCTGCCCGACTCGAAGCGCTGGCTCGAGCTGATGGGCTGCGCCGGCCCCGGAAAGGTCTACCGCCTCGCGCAGCTCGTGGCGGCGACCGCGCTCTCGCTCGAGATCAGCGCCTCGGCGGCGATGGCGACCGCAGGCAGCGAGAACTTCTTCCGCGCGCACTTCGAGCGCGGCGGCATGCGCTGACTGTTTGCTTCGCTTCGCACGAGCCGTCGACGGTTGGCCAGGGCGTCCAGTGGTCGCAGCTGCTCGTCGGCGAGGTCTGGGCCTCGCTGGCGATCAGCGTCATCTGGCTGGCCGTGCTCTTCGACGCGATCTTCGGCCCGAACATCGCCAACTCGAGCGCCGGCGGGGTCACGAGGTACGGCCTGCGGCAGCGGCAGGGCCGAGAGCAGGAGGCGGGTCGGACTCCTAGCGAAAGATGCTCGAGACGAGGTCGGCGCCGAGGTTCATCGCCATCCCCGCCGCCATGGCCTGGCCGAAGCCGCCGCCGTAGTAGCCCCCGTAGTAGCCGCCCATCATCCCTCCGCCCATGCCGCCGAACACCCCGCCGAGGATGCCGTGGCGCTGGGACGCCGCCTGCGGCGCTTCCTCCGTGGGCGCCGGCTCGTGACCGGGAGCGAACAGCGGCGGCTTCTCCTCCCCGGCTGCCGCTGCATGCGCCTGGGCGGCGCCGTCGATGAAGTCGTGGATGGCGAGCAGGAGCTTCTTCACCTGCGCCTGCTCGTCGTCGATGTCCTGCGCGACGCGCTTCAGGTCGGCGAGCCACTCGGTCGCGTTCGTGTCGCCGGCCTTCTCGCCGGCCCGCATCTTCTCGGCGAGCCCCTGGACGGTCTTGGCCACGTCCTCGAACTCCGCCTGCAATTGCCCGAACTCCTGGTCGATCGTCGTCGCATCCATGGCCGGATCATGGCACCGGCGCGTAACGACCGGCTAAGAGGATCAGCCGCCCAGGCGGGACGCGAAGGCGACGACCACCAGCGCGCACAGCGCCAGGACCGCGAGCGCGAACCAGAAGCTCGTGGCCGGCCCCCCGGGCCGGCCGTGCGCAGCGGCTCTCAGCCGCCACAGTGCGACGAGACAGACCACGACGGCGAACCCGAGCGCAACGGCGAAGCCCGTGCGGTGCGGGTCGAGACTGTCGTTCGGGCTCAGCGTGAAATCGAGGAGCGCCGCCGACGAGATGGCGAGGCCGGCCAGGACCACCAGCGCCACGGCGAGCCGACGGCTCCGCGTCACAGGCGCCGGGCCTCAGCCGGCCGGAATCCGGACGTCGGAGACGTCGAGCCCGAGCGAGTTCGCCAGCCGGACGCCGTGGTTGAGCTCCTCGCGGAGCCGCTCGCGGTCGCGCGCCTCCATCAGCGTCCCGATCACCTCGCGCGCCCTGGGCCGCCAGAGCACGTGCTTCGCGAAGATCGGCAGCATCGTGTTCGCCGCGTCGACGAGCTGCGCGCGCACCTTCTTCCCGGCCGACTGCAGCAGGACCCGCTCGTACGCCATCCCGGCGCCGTGGTGGATGCCGTCGTCGACGGCGAGCCGGTTGCAGAGATCCTCGAGAACCGTCCCCCGCGACGACTTCGCGATCAGCCGGAAGCGCGGGATGATCAGCCGCTCGAAGAAGACCTGCATCAGGAAGACCTTCTCCTCGAGAAGATCCGCCTCGAGGAACATGTGCGCGAGCTCGTCGAGGTACGGGTCGCGCTCCCCCTCGCCGCCGACCTGCCCGATCAGCCGCAGCCAGGCCTCGGTGTGACGGGACTCGTCCTGCACCATCGTCGAGTAGTAGAGGCGTGCCTCCGGGTCGGGCGCCGCCGCGAGCAGCTGCGACGCCATCTCGCACGCGAACACGTCCGCCTGGAGCTGCTGCATGATCACCGAGCGCCAGATGTCCCGCCGCCGCGCCTGCCGCTCGGGCGTCCCCTTGCCCTCCGGCACGAACGGCATCTCGTCCCACGGAACGTCGTCCACCTGCCACTCCTGGTGCTTGGCGAGGTGGTAGAAGCGGAGGACTCCGGCGTACTCGGCGCGGGACTCGGGTTCCGCGGGGACGGCTTCGGCACTCACGTCCGGACCTTATCCTCCGCTGCGTGATCGCACTCGTCTTCAGCTACGAGGTGCGCGACATCGCGGAGTTCGAGCGGGTCTACGGGCCCGGCGGCGAGTGGGCCGGGTTCTTCCGGCAGGGCCGCGGCTACATCGGCACCGAGCTGCTCCGCGACGTCGAGGCGCCGAGCCGGTATCTCGTCGTCGACCGCTGGGAGTCCGCCGACGCGTACAACGCCTTCATCGCCGAGCGGCGCGACGAATACATGGAGCGCGTCGACGCGACGCGGTTCCGCTACGACAGCGAGCTCCGCTTCGGCACGTTCGAGTCCGTCTGGGACTGACTCCGCGCATTGCGCACCCAGGATCGGCGGCCGCCTCGCATTGCGAGGCAGGTTCCGCTTGAACGGTCGCATCGCGCAGTCAATAATCCAGGCGTCGATGTCCGTGGAGGAACGCGCAAGCGCCGCCGAGGGGGTCCGCGCAGCGCGCGAACGCTACGTCGCGAGGGGCGTGTCCACGCCCTCGCTCGTCGTCGCCCGGGCGGAGGGAGCGCGCGTCTGGGACGTCGACGGCCGCGAGTTCCTCGACTTCGCCGGCGGAATCGCCTGCCAGAATCTCGGCCACGGCCCCTCGGCCGTCGTTGCCGCGATCCACGAGCAGGTCGACCGCTACCTCCACCAGTGCTTCATGGTCGGGACGTACGAGCCGTACGTCGACCTCTGCCGCCGCCTCGACGACCTCTGGCCGGGAGACGCCGCCACCAAGTCGCTGCTCGTCAACTCCGGTGCCGAGGCGGTCGAGAACGCCGTCAAGATCGCGCGCGCCGCGACCGGGCGAGCGGGTGTCGTCGTCTTCGACCGCGCCTTCCACGGACGGACGAGCCTGACGATGGCGATGACCGCGAAGCTCGTCTACAAGCAAGGCTTCGGGCCGCTCGCGACGGACGTGCACCGCGCGCCCGCGCCGTATCCGTTCCGGGGCGTCTCGACCGAGGACGCGCTGGCCGGCCTCGACCTCCTCTTCAGCCAGGACGTCGACCCGCAGTCCGTCGCGTGCATCGTGCTCGAGCCGGTGCAGGGCGAGGGCGGCTTCATCCCGATGCCGGCCGAGTTCGTCCGGGCGCTCCGCCGGATCTGCGACGAGCACGGGATCGTCTACGTCGACGACGAGGTCCAGGCGGGGTGCGGGCGCACCGGCCCGATGTGGGCGATCGAGCACCTCGGCGTCGAGCCGGATCTGCTCGTCTCGGGCAAGACGCTCGGCGGCGGCCTCCCGCTCGCGGCGGTGACCGGACGCGCCGAGCTCATGGACGCCGTCCACCCCGGCGGGCTCGGCGGCACGTTCGGCGGCAACCCCGTCGCGTGCGCTGCGGCGCTCGCGGTCCTCGACGAGCTGACGGCGCCGGACCTTGCCGAACGAGCCGAGCACGTCGGCACGTTCCTGCGCGCGCGGCTCGAGGAGATCGCGGCGCGGCAGCCGCTCGTCGGCGAGGTGCGCGGGCTCGGCCCGATGCTCGCGCTCGAGCTGCGGGAGCCGACCCCGGCCGCGGCGAAGGCGACGACGGCGGCAGCATTCGAGAAGGGGCTGCTCCTCCTGGCGTGCGGCCTCGACGGCAACGTCATCCGGCTCCTCCCACCGCTGACCGCATCGGACGAGGAGCTCGAGCGCGGGCTCGGCCTGCTGGAGGGGGCACTTGGCGACGCTGGCGCCGACCGCGGCTGACACCGACGCGGTCGCCGGAGCGCCCGCCGTCCGCCTGAGCGGCATCCGACGCGCCTACGGCGACGTCGTGGCGGTGGCGGGGATCGACCTCGACATCGGCGCGGGCGAGTTCTTCACGATGCTCGGTCCCTCCGGCTCGGGCAAGACGACGACGCTCCGCGTCATCGCAGGCTTCGAGCGACCCGACGCCGGGCGCGTCGAGCTGCAGGGAGTCGACGTGACGCGGGTCGCACCGTCGCAGCGTGCCGTCAACACCGTCTTCCAGGACTACGCGCTCTTCCCGCACATGACCGTGGCGGAGAACGTCGAGTACGGCCTGCGCGTCAAGGGCATGGGCCGTCGCGCCCGGCGTGCGCGCGCCGAGGCGATGCTCGACAAGGTGCGCCTGCCGGGGCTAGGCGACCGCAAGCCGGTGCAGCTGTCCGGCGGCCAACGGCAGCGCGTCGCGCTCGCGCGCGCGATCGTGAACGGGCCGCCCGTCCTCCTCCTCGACGAGCCGCTCGGAGCGCTCGACCTGAAGCTCCGGCAGGAGATGCAGATCTTCCTCAAGGCGCTGCAACGGGACCTCGGGATCACGTTCGTCTACGTCACGCACGACCAGGAGGAAGCGCTCACGATGAGCGACCGCCTGGCCGTCTTCAACGACGGCAGGGTCGAGCAGGTCGGCACGCCGGCAGAGGTCTACGAGCATCCGCATACGGAGTTCGTGGCCGGCTTCGTCGGCGTCTCGAACGTCGTCGAGCGCGCGGGCCGACGGTTCACGATTCGCCCCGAGAAGATTCGGATGACCGACGAGAGCGCGGGCGCCGGCGAGCCCGGCACGGTGCGCGAGGTCGTCTACGTCGGGATGATCACACGCTACGTCGTCGACCTGGACGACGGCGGCCAGCTCGTCGTCGTCCGCCAGAACCTCGAGACGTCCTCGCAGGAGGCGCTCGCGGAGCAAGGGAAGCGGGTCCGCCTCTCGTGGCGGCCGGAGCACACGTACGAGATCGGTAAGGAGGGCAAGTGAGAAAGCACACTCGCCGGTGCGTACTGCTGGCCGCGTTCACCGCGGCCCTTTGCGTACCGGCTTCAGGGGTCAGCGCGGGCAGCGGCCTGCCGACTTCGATCGGCAAGGGCGAAGGCCAGCTCAACCTGATCGCATGGGAGGGCTACACCCAGAAGCAGTGGGTCAAGCCGTTCCAGAAGAAGACCGGCTGCATCGTCCACGCGACCTACGCGGGCACGTCCGACGACATGGTGACGAAGATGCGGCAGGGCGGGGGGACGCAGTACGACGGCGTCTCGGCCTCGGGAGATGCGAGCCTGCGGCTGATCTTCGGAGGCGACGTCGCGAAGGTGAACCCGAAGCTGATCCCGGGCTTCAAGAACTTCATCCCGGCCCTGAAGTCGCCGCCGCACAACACGATCAAGGGCGTGCACTACGGGATCTCGCTCCAGTGGGGGCCGAACACGCTGCTCTGGAACACGAAGAAGGTGAAGCCGAGGCCCACGAGCTGGTCGGCGATCTACAGCAAGAAGTACAAGGGCAGGATCACCATCCCCGACAACCCGATCCAGATCGCCGACGTGGCGCTCTACCTCTCCAAGGCCAAGCCGTCGCTCCACATCAAGGATCCGTACGAGCTGACTCAGACGCAGTTCAACGCCGCGATCAACCTCCTCAAGAAGCAGAAGCCGCTGATCAAGAAGTACTGGGCGCTCGCCTCGGACGAGATCGGCCTGTTCAAGAGCGGCGACGCCGTGATCGGCGCCTCCTGGCCGTACCAGACCAACACGCTGAGGGCGGCCAAGGTCGCCGTGAAGGACGAGATCCCGAAAGAGGGCGCGACCGGCTGGGCCGACACGTGGATGATGTCGGCGCACGCGAGGCATCCGAACTGCATGTACAAGTGGATGGCCTGGGTCTCGACGCCGAAGGTGCAGGCCGAGCAGGCGATCTCCTTCGGAGAGACACCCGCGAACACCAAGGCGTGCGCGGTGATGAACAAGATCCAGCCGGGCTCCGCGAAGCAGTACCACTGCGGGGCGTCCAAGAAGTACTTCAACTCGATCAAGTTCTGGAAGACCCCGATCGCGAAGTGCGACAACGGGAAGAACAACTGCGTCGACTACCCGAGGTGGCAGCAGGCATGGACGGAGATGAAGGGCTGAGGGCTGAGCCCTGTCCGTCCACGCTGCTGATCTGACCGAGCCGGGCCGTCCCTTGCGGACGGCCCGGCTGCGGTTCACGGGCCTCTTCTGGCGCCACCGTTGGGCGAAGGCACTGCTGCTGCTGGCGCCGCCTCTGCTCGCGTTCGCGCTCATCTACCTCGCCGCGCTCGTCGTCCTCTTCCTCTCGTCGTTCTGGACGGTGAACGCGTTCACGTCGGAGATCCAGCACATCTGGAACTTCGACAACTACCGGCTGCTCTGGGATCAGAGCGCCTACCACAAGATCGCCCTGCGGACGATCGGCATCGCCGCGGCGGTCACCGTCGCAGACGCGATCCTCGCCTTCCCGCTCGGCTACTTCATGGCTCGTGTCGCCGGCAGGCGCTCACGGGCTTTCGTCTTCGTCGCCGTCCTGCTCCCGCTCTGGTCGAGCTACCTGATCCGCGTCTACATCTGGCGGCTCATCCTCGACCACAACGGCGTCCTCAACTGGACGCTGCAGAAGGCCGGACTGCCGGCGGCCAACATCGGCTACACGAACTGGGCGGTCTGGCTGATCTTCACGTACATCTGGCTGCCGTTCATGGTCCTGCCCGTCTACGGCGCGCTCGAGCGGGTGCCCGACTCCTTTCTCGAGGCGTCCCGCGACCTCGGCGCCGGCGGCTGGACGACGTTCCGCCGCGTTCTGCTGCCGCTCGCGCTGCCTGGGGTGGTCGCGGGATCCATCTTCACGTTCTCGCTGACGCTCGGCGACTTCATCACGCCGCTCCTGGCAGGAGGCGCCTCGTCGCAGTTCATCGGCAACGTCGTCTACGACTCGATCGGGTCGCAGCAGACGCCGTTCGCGGCCGCGTTCGCCACCGTGCCACTCGTGGTGATGGGCGTCTACCTCCTCATCGCGCGCCGGCTGGGCGCCTTCGACGCGCTCTGATGGAGACCCGTTCGACCCGCATCGCGCTCACCGTGTGGTCGGCACTCGTCGTGCTCTTCCTCTGGATCCCGCTCGCGCTGATCATCCTCTACGCCTTCAACAGGTCGAACGTCGAGAGCTGGCCGATCCCGGGGCTGACGACCCACTGGTTCCACGCGGCCTGGACCTCGGAGGTGCGTGCGTCGCTCTGGTTGTCCGTCCGCGTCGCCCTGATCGCCACCGGAATCGCCCTGATACTCGGCTCGATGGCCGCCTTCGGCGTCGCGCGGTTCCGCTTCTTCGGGCGCGAGGCGGTCTCGTTCCTGCTCGTACTGCCGATCGCGCTCCCGGGAATCGTCACCGCGATCGCCCTCAGCTCGGCCTTCGAGGCCGGCCACGTCAACCTGTCGATTTGGACGATCGTCATCGGTCACGCGACCTTCTGCGTCGTCGTCGTCTACAACAACGTCGTCGCGCAGCTCCGCCGCTCTTCACCCTCGTTGATCGAGGCCTCTCAGGATCTCGGCGCCGACGGCTGGCAGACGTTCCGCTTCGTGATCTGGCCCGTCCTCTCCACGGCCCTCGTCGCAGGCGGCCTGCTCGCCTTCGCCCTGTCGTTCGACGAGGTGATCGTCACCTACTTCACGGCCGGAGCGCAGAACACGCTCCCGCTGCTCATTCTCGGCTACATCCGGCTCGGCCAGCAGCTTCCGGTCGTCAACGTCATCGCCTTCGCGATGATCGTGTTGACGGCGATTCCCGTCTTGCTCGCGCAGCGGCTCGTGCGAGACACCGGAGTCACAGTCCGCGGGGCGGCAGCGGCCGCACAGGCACAGGCCCAGGCATAAGGAGGGCTCGCATGAGCACCACGACCACCCAGTACAAGATCCTGATCGGCGGCGAGCTCGCCGACTCCGCCTCCGGCGACACGATGGAGGTGATCGCACCGGCGACCGGCGAGACGATCGCCGAGGTGCCGCGCTGCGGCGCGGAGGACGTCGACCGAGCCGTCGAGGCGGCGCGGGCCGCGGCGCCGGAGTGGCTCGGGAGGACGCCGAAGGAGCGCTCCGAGCTCCTCCACAAGCTCGCCGACGTGCTGGAGGAGAACGCCGAGGAGCTCGCACAGCTCGAGTCGGTGAACGTCGGCAAGCCGCTCCTGGCGTCCCGCGACGAGATGCCGTTCTCGGCCGACAACCTGCGCTTCTTCGCCGGCGCCGCGCGCAACCTCGAGGGCAAGTCCACCGGCGAGTACATCGAGGGCTACACGTCGATGATCCGGCGCGAGCCGATCGGGATCGTCGGCGGGATCTGTCCCTGGAACTACCCGTTGATGATGGCGGTCTGGAAGATGGGGCCGGCGCTCGCGGCGGGGAACCTCCAGATCCTGAAGCCGTCGGAGCAGACGCCGCTCTCCCTGCTCCGCTTCGTCCAGCTCGCGCAGGAGGTCATCCCGCCGGGCGTGCTTCAGGTCGTGACGGGCGACGGCGCGCCGGTCGGCCAGAGCATCGTCGAGCATCCGGGGATCGGGATGGTCTCGCTGACCGGCGACGTCGAGACCGGCAAGACGATCGCCCGCACCGCCGCCGACACGGTGAAGCGCGTCCACCTCGAGCTCGGCGGCAAGGCGCCGATGGTGATCTTCGACGACGCCGACCCCGAGGCCGTCGCGCAGGGGATCCGCCTCGCCGGCTACTGGAACTCGGGGCAGGACTGCACCGCCGGCTCGCGCGTCATCGCCGGGCCGCGCATCTACGACAAGCTGCTCGAGGAGCTCGTCCCTGCGGTCGAGTCGCTCAAGGTCGGCGACCCGCTCGACGGCGAGACCGAGATGGGCTCGGTCATCTCACACGACCAGCAGGACAGGATCATGGGCTTCCTCGAGCGCGCGAAGGGCGCGACGATCCTCACGGGCGGGGGCACCGGCCAGAACGGCGGAGGCCAGAACGGCGGAGGCTTCTTCGTCCAGCCGACGATCGTCACCGACGTGAAGCAGGAGGACGAGATCGTCCAGCGCGAGGTCTTCGGGCCGGTCGTGACGGTGCAGAAGTTCGCCGACGACGACGAGGCGATCCGCTGGGCGAACGACGTCCGCTACGGGCTCGCCGCATCGGTCTGGACGCGCGACGTGGGCCGGGCGATGAACGCGGCGCGCAAGCTCGAGTTCGGCTGCGTCTGGGTCAACGACCACCTGCTGCCGCTCTCGTCGGAGCTGCCGCACGGCGGCTACAAGCAGTCCGGCTACGGCAAGGACATGTCCATCTACTCGATGGAGGAGTACACGCAGCTGAAGCACGTCGCGATCAAGATCGACTGAGCCGCCACACGCGGAAGGCGGACTCGCGATCGAGTCCGCCTGTCGCCGCAGTGTCTAGGTATGGGCCGGTCGTGTTGCGCTCGTGGAGCGGTGTGCACGAACTCGGAACCCGTCTCTGGGGAGATCGTGATCGACCTCTGCGGGCCGCGCCCTGGCGGGACGGCCAGTTCTTCCGGTGCCGACCGTCGTGGCTCGTTCGAGGGAAAGCACCGCGTCCGACCCAGAGGTACTAGGGCAACCCGGTCCTCCAGGGGACGACGCCGGCGTCTCCTCGACCTATCTGCGGAGAGGTCAGGGAGTCGCTTGCGCAACGACGCAGGGCGCGTTGTCTAGCCACTGACGCCCGGCACGCGAGGGGGCGAGTACGCGCCGGGGACGTGCCCTCCCTGACCACCCCTCCCTCACCCGCTGTTCACGAGAAGTGAACGAAACCGGGCATACGGCTGGGCCCGACTGCTGGACGATGGACAGGAGTCTTCACCCCGCCGGTCACGGGCTTGCGCCATGCGATTCCATTTCTTGGCCGTCCCGGCAGAGGCGCCTACCGGAGTCGAACCGGTGTACTGGGTTTTGCAGACCCATGCCTAACCACTCGGCCAAGGCGCCGCGCGCGCCATGGTATCGGGGCCTCAGGGAAGAACTTCGTCGAGGAAGGCGACCGCGCGCTCGAAGGCGTCCACCCGGTTCGGGAGCTTCTCGAGCAGGTGCCCCTCGTCCTCGTAGACCACGAGCTCGCAGCGAACGCCCTGCTCGGTCAGGACGCGGTGGATGTACTCCGACTCGCCGACCGGCACGCGTGGGTCGTTGCGCCCGTGCTCGAGGAAGAGCGGCGCGCGGATGTCGTCGATCCGGCTCGCGGGCGAGATCCGCTCCAGCACCTCGCGGTCGCGGGCGAGCGAGCCGTACTCGCGCTCGCGGGCGGCGCGGCGGTATTCGGACGTGTTCTCGAGGAACGTGACGAGGTTCGAGATGCCGACGAACGAGATCCCGGCCGCCCACAGCTCCGGTTGGAACGCGAGCGCGGCGAGGGCCATGTAGCCGCCGTAGGAGCGCCCGTACACGACCGCGCGAGAGGCGTCGATCGTCGGTCGCGCCGCGAGCCAGGAATGCAGCTCGGCGAGGTCGCGGACGGCGTCGAGCCGCAGCGCCACGTCGTCGAGGTGCTCGAAGCGCTTTCCGTAGCCGCTCGACCCGCGCACATTCGGCGCAGCGACGGCGTAGCCGCGCGAGACGAGGAACTGCGTGAACGGGCCGAACCCCTGCGAGAAGTACGGCAGCCACTGCGACTCCGGCCCGCCGTGCACGGTCACCACGACCGGGAACGGGCCCTCGCCCGCCGGCTCGAAGAGGAAGACCGGGATCTCCTCGCCGTCGAAGCTCCGGAATCGGTGCAGCTCCGGATCCACGCCCTCCACCGGCCCGCGGCCCGTGAGCCGCCGCAGCTCGCCGGAGTCGAGGTCGTAGACGTATGTCTGCAACGGCTCGCGTGGGCTCGAGAAGGCGAACGCGAGCTGCGAGCCGTCGTGCGAGAACACCGGCTGCGCGACGAGGCCGCGTCCGGGCAGCGGAACCTCGCCCCGCAGCTCCAGCGTGCCGGGATCGCGAAGCTCGAAGCGTGACCAGCCGTCCTCGTTGGCGATCACGACCAGCGAGCGGCCGGCATCGTCTACGGCGCACTCGAGATCCCACTCCGACTCGAGCACGAGCTCCCAGGCGCCGCTGCCGAGGTCGTGGCGCGCGAGCGACAGCGCGTCGCCGCCGGCGTTCGTCGCGGCGTAGAGACCCGAGGAGTCGGCGAGCCAGGACGGCGTCACGTACTCCGCCTCGCCGTCGTTCGGCGTCGCATGGACGACCTCGCCGCTCTCGGCGTCGAGGAGGAACAGATCGGAGTCGCCCGCCCGGTCGGAGAGTCGCTCGACGGCGATCCAGCGGCCGTCCGGCGAGAACCCGTGCACCACGAGATAGCCGAGGAGGTCGAAGGTCCTCTCCTCGCCGCTCCCGAGCCGCCGCACGACGACCTCGAAGTCGCGGCCGTTGCCGCGGTTGGTGGCGTAGGCGAGCAGCGACCCGTCTCGCGAGACGGCCGGCGTCCAGTGGTTGAAGCGCGGGTCGACGACGAGCGGCTGCGGCTGAGCCGGATGCGCCGCCGGGCCTCGCTCGAGGAGATAGAGCTGCGTCCGCTCGTTGCCGCCCTCGTCGATCTCGAGCAGGATCCGGCCGTCGGGCAGCGGTCTGCCGTCGACCGGCTCCGGCAGATCCGTCAGCTGCGCGAGCTCGCCGCCGTCGAGCGAAAGGAGGAAGAGCTGACGCGTGCCCGGGAGATCCGACGCGACGAGCAGCTCGGCGCCGTCGGCAGTGAACGCGAGCGGCCACGCCTGAGGCAGCTCGAGAAGGGCTCGTAGATCGTGCAAGGCCGAGATACCGTCAGCCGGCCGCGCGCCGGTCGAGGAGCGACCGCATGTTCGCGACGGCCCGGCGGCGCGGGTACTGCCCCCCGACGCTCACGCCGGGGACCCCGCGAGCTCGGGGATGATCTCGTCGCCGAACGCCTGCAGCGTCTCCTCCTGTCCGTGGGTCATGAGGTAGATGTTGAACTGGTCGACGCCGACAGACTCCAGCTCCCGGAGCTTCGCCTTCGCCTGCTCCGCCGTCCCGAGCACACAGAAGCGGTCGCAGATCTCGTCTGTGACGAACTCCCCGTGCTTCGCGCCGACGCGCGAGTGCTCGTCGTAGTCGTAGAACTTCCGCGCCTGGACGTAGTCGGTGAGGGCCTTCGGGACGGCGCTCCCGTCGGCGCCGTAGCGGTCGATCAGGTCCATGACGTGGTTCGAGACCATCGCCGGAAACCAGCGCACCTGCTCGCGCGCGTCGGCGAGGTCGTCTGAGATGTGGGCCGGCGCGCCGACGATGCACCTGAGGCGGCCCGGATCCCGGCCCGCTTCCTCGGCGGCGCCGCGGGCGGTGGCCATGATCCACTGGATGATCTCGGGATCGGCGAGCTGGATGATCACGCCGTCGCCGACGCGGCCGGCGACTCCGAGCGCCCGCGGGCCGTAGCCGGCGACCCACATCGGGATCCGCGGCAGCTCCGGCCGCACCCACTTGAAGACGAGCCGCTTGTCGTTCCACTCGACCTCGCCGCCGTTCATCAGCCCGCGCACCATCGCGCACGCCCGCTCGAAGTCCGCGACCTTCATCGGCCGGCGGCCGATGTAGCGGACGGCCGAGTCGCCGCGTCCGATGCCCATCGCCATCCGCCCGTTCGAGAGGTCGTGCAGTGTGGCGTAGGCGCTGGCGAGCACCGTCGGGTCGCGCGTGGCCGGGTTGGTCACGAAGTGCCCGAGCTTGATCGTGGAGGTCTCGCGCGCCGCGACCGCGAGCATCGGCACCGACTCCTGCCAGAGGACGTGCGAGTCGTACGTCCACGCGTAGCCGAAGCCGTGGCGCTCGGCGAGCTGGATCAGCTCGAGCCAGCGCGAGAAGGGCGGATCCGGGAGGACCGTGACGCCGAAATCCACGTCCGCGAGCCTAGCGTGGCGTCGCGAGCGAGGCGAGGGCCGCCAGAACGCCGAGGAGGACGAAGCCGATCCGTCCGTCGCCCGGCAGCGAGAACGTCAGGCCGACGAGCGGCGTTCCCGCGACGATGGTCAGCGCGGCCCACGCGTTCACGAAGCCGACGGCGGCTCCGGGCGCGTCGGGACGCGCCGCCGCAGCGCCCGTGAAGGCGCGCGCGAAGGGGACGCCGGCGGCGAGGCCGAGGACGGTGGCGGCGGCGACGTAGCCGGGCAGCGTCAGCGGCAGCGCGAGCACGACGGCCGCGGCACCGCCGACGACGAGGCTCGCCCCGACGATCCGGCTCGCGTTCTCGCGCCGAAGCAGCGAGCCACCGGCGATCCGGGTGAAGAAGCCGAGCAGGAGCGTGAGCGATCCGACCGCCGCGGCGGCCGCCTTCGACTGGCCGTGCCGCTCCAGCAGCGTCACGACCCAGTTGCCGACGATCACGCTGAAACCGAACGAGAAGGAGTGGATCGCCGCGAGCCGGTACAGACGAAGATCGCGGACGAAGCTCCAGTCGAGCCGCTCGTCTCTGTGCCGCACGGCCCGCGGGGCATCCGGCGCGAGCGCGACCAGGGCCGCCGCGAGCAGGACGACGACGATCGTCGAGAGGTACGGCGCACGGAATCCCGTCCACCTCGCGACCCCCGGGATGAGCGCCACCGCGATGCCGGGCGCCAGCACGGACGAGCCGCCGTACATGCCCTGCAGCGTCGGCGAGCCGCCGTGCGCACGGATGTAGTCGGAGCCACCGATGAAGGCGAGCCCCGTCCCGACGCCGACGATCGCGCGGCCGAGGAAGCCGAGCGCCGGAGTCGCCACCGGAAGCGCGACGGCGTTGCCGACGACGAGGATCGCGAGCCCGGCGGCGCTGCTGCGGCGCGCGCCCCAGCGGTCGGCAGCGCGGCCGCCGGGAATCTGCATCGCCATGTGCAGCACGAACTGGACGGTGACGAACAGGCCGATCGTCGCGAGCCCGACGCCGTACGCGTGACTCTCGCGCGTCGCGACGGGACCGAGCGCGGCGAGGTTCCAGCCGGCAGCCGCGCCGATCGCGATGCCGCCGACCGTCGCGCGGCCGGGGATCGCCTCCGCCCTCGCCACGCGGGCGAGCCTACGCCGCGACGAGGTCGTGGCTGCCGGCGATCAGCTCGCGGACGAGCTCGTCGGGCGCCTCCCCACCGCAGGTCACCGTCAGCCAGTGGCGCTTGTTGAGGTGGTAGCCGGGCTCGATCTCCTCGTACGTGCCGCGCAGCTGCTCGCCGAGCTCGGGCTCGCACTTCACGCTCACCCGCAGCGGCCTCCGCTCGAGCTGGGCGAGGGCGAACATCTTGCCGCCGACCTTGAAGACGGACGTCTCGGGGCCGAACGGGACCTCCTCCCGCGCGTCCGGTTGCGCGAGGCAGAACCGCCGCAGCGACGCCGCGGTCAGAGGCGCTCGAGCACGACGACGGGGATCTCGCGCTCCGTCCGCGCCGCGTACTCGTCGTAGTGCGGCCAGATCTCGTTCATGAGCTCCCAGAGGCGCTCTCGCTCCTCACCCTCCGCGATGCGGGCGCGGGCGCGGAAGCGGTCGCCCTCGATCTGCACGCCGACCTCCGGCGTCCTGGCCAGGTTCTCGAACCAGCCAGGATGCTCGGGCGCCCCGCCCTTCGACGCGACGACCACGATGTCGTCCCCGTCGCGACCGAAGATGAGCGGCACCGTCCGCTCCAGACCGGTTCGCCGGCCCTTCGTGAAGAGGATGGCGATCGGCGCGTCCTCCTTCCAACGGAAGCCGATCTTGCCGTCCGTCTCGAGGTAGCTGCGAACGTGCTCGTCGCCGAACAGGTGAGCCGCGGATTCCTGCGTGCTCATGCGAATGCCTCCAGTGCCTTCGTCGTCAGTCTGTCGAGCGCCTGCACCGAGAGCTCGAGGTGCTCGTCCTTCGTATCCTCGAGCTTCGTGTGCGAGAGGCCCCGTAGGGACTGAACGAAGAGCATCACCGTCGGGATTCCCGCGCGCGCGACCTCCGCGGCGTCGTGGAGCGGCCCGGACGGCAGGCGATGCGACGCGCCGGCGACCTCGCGCACCGACTCGTCGGCGAGCTCGATCAGCTGCTCGTCGAACGGGATCGGCTCGATGCTCCAGATCCGCTTCCACTCGACCTCGACGTCCTCCTCGCGCGCGAACCGCTCGCTCGCCTCCTGCGCGAGCTCGAGCAGCCGCGCGAGCTTCGCGGCGTCGAGGTGCCGCTGGTCGAGCAGCTGCTCGGCCGTCTCGACGACGGAGGTGACGATGCCGGGCTTGCAGACGACGCCGCCGGACGTGCACACCGCGCCGTCCCCGACCTCGGCCGCGATCGGCCGGATCTCGAGCGCGAGCTTCGCGGCGCCGGCGAGGGCGTCGCGGCGCTGATCCATCGGCGTCGAGCCGGAGTGCGCGGCCTGCCCGTGCCAGGTGACGAGGTGGCGCTCCACGCCGAAAGTGCCGAGAACGACGCCGAGCGGCAGTTCGAGGGATTCCAGCACCGGGCCCTGCTCGATGTGGAGCTCGAGGTACGCGGCCGCGCCGTCGAGCTGCCGGTGCGCCTCGAGCGCGCGGTCGAGGTCGACGCCGTGCTCGGCGAGCGCGTCCGGCAGCGGAATCCCGTCGGTGTCGCGCCGCGCACGCAGCTCGTCCTGGTCGCTCATCGAGCCGGCGGCGGCCGAGGAGCCGAAGAGCGAGCGGCCGAAGCGGGCGCCCTCCTCGTCGGCCCAGTCGACGAGACGCACCGTCAGCGGCGGCGTCCGCTCCTCCGCGATCCGCCGCAGCACCTCGACGCCGGCGAGGACGTTGAGGCAGCCGTCGAGCCGGCCGCCGTTCGGCACCGAGTCCATGTGGCCGCCGATCAGGAGCTCACGATCGGAATCTCCGCGCAGCGTGAACCACTGGTTTCCGGCCTCGTCGATCTCGTGCTCGGCCCCGGTCGGGGCGACCTTCTCGCGCAGCCACGCCCGTCCGCGCTCCCAGGTCTCGGTCCATGCGACGCGCTGCGCACCGTTCTCGTCGCCGGTCAGCTCGGCGAGCTCCCTCAGCTCGGCGACGGTGCGGGAGGGGTCGAGCGGCATCTGGTGACTATACGAAGCAGCGCGATACAGTCCGGCCATGTCGCTGCTGATCAAGGGCGGCCGGGTCGTGACGGCGGCCGACGACTTCGTGGCGGACGTCCTCGTCGACGGCGAGCGCGTCGCGGTCATCGGCGCGGACCTCGACGTGTCGGCCGACAGGACGATCGACGCGAGCAGCAAGTACGTCCTGCCGGGCTGCATCGACCCTCACACGCATCTCGACATGCCGTTCGGCGGCACGGTCACGATCGACGACTTCGAGTCCGGACAGGGATCCGCGGCGTGCGGCGGCACGACCTGCCACGTCGACTTCTGCATCCAGGGCCGGGGACAGACCTTCGCCGAGGCGCTCGAGGCCTGGCACGCGAAGGCGAACGGCAAGACGCTGATCGATTACGGCTTCCACATCGCCATCACCGACCTCGACGACGAGGAGCGGCTGGAGGAGCTCGCGACGCTGCCCGAACAGGGCGTCACCTCCTACAAGCTCTTCATGGCGTACAAGAACGTGCTCCAGGTCGACGACGAGACGCTCTTCCGCGCGATGGAGGTGGCTGCGGCGAGCGGGGCGCTCGTGATGGTCCACGCCGAGAACGGGGACGCGATCGACGTCCTCGTCCGCGAGGCACTCGCCCGGGGAGACACGGCTCCGATCAACCACGCGCTCACGCGGCCGCCCGAGCTCGAGGGCGAGGCGACGAACCGGGCCATCCAGCTGGCGCGGATCGCCGGCAGCCCGCTCTACGTCGTCCACGTCACCTGCCGGGAGGCGGTCGAGCCGATCCGCCGCGCCCGCGAGCAGGGCTGGAGCGTCTGGGGGGAGACGTGCACCCAGTACCTCTTCCGGTCGATAGACGACCTCGCCGGCCCGGACTTCCAGGGTGCGAAGTACGTCTACTCGCCGCCCGCCCGCGACGCGGCGAACCACGACGTGCTGTGGGACGCGGTGCGCACCGACGCGCTCTCGGCGATCTCGACCGACCACTGCGCGTTCCTCTGGGACGGCCAGAAGACGCTCG
>DATCYP010000060.1:0-2951 GCA_036526375.1 Gaiellaceae bacterium
CTCGCCGACAAGACGCTCGCCGTGCTCGGGTTCGGCCGGATCGGCCAGCAGGTGGCGCGGCGGGCGCTCGGGCTCGGGATGCGGGTCGTCGCCTACGACCCGTACGTCGCCGACGACCGTTTCCGCGAGCTCGGTGTCGAGCCCGTCGAGACCCTGGAGGATGCGTACGCCGTCGCGGACTTCATCACGTTGCACCTGCCGCTGACCTCGGAGACGCGCGGCTCGATCGGCGCCGCTGCCTTCGCGGCGATGCGTCCCGGCGTGCGAATCGTCAACGCGGCACGGGGGCCGCTCCTCGACGAGCAGGCGCTCCATGAGGCGCTCCGCTCGGGGCGGGTCGCCGGCGCGGCGCTCGACGTGTTCGGCGAGGAGCCGTACTCGGGGCCGCTGCTCGAGCTCGACAACGTCGTCGTCACGCCGCATCTCGCGGCCTCGACCGGTGAGGCACAGGACCGGGCCGGAGTCATCGTGGCGGAGCAGATCGTCGCGGCACTCGGCGGCGGCCTCGTCACCAACGCCGTCAACATCCCCGTCGTCGGCGCCGAGGATCTCGAGGTCCTCGGCCCGTACGTCCCGCTCGCTTCCAGGCTCGGGCGCATCGCGATGGAGCTCGCGGACGGCGCCGCAGAGGAGATCGTGATCACCGTCTACGGCGGGCTCGCCGACTACGACTCGCGCCTCCTCACCGTCGCGGTGCTGAACGGCGCCTTCCAGGGTCGCGCCGACCGCCCGGTGAACTACGTCAACGCGCCGCTGATCGCGGCGGAGCACGGCATCGAGGTGCGAGAGGAGAGATCGCACACCGCCCGCGACTACACGGACCTCGTCTTCGTGGAGCTGCGTGCCGGCGACAGGATCGTCCAGGTGGCGGGAACGACGATCGGCAGCGACGACCGCCCCTGGCTGATCAACATCCTCGGCTTCGAGATCGACCTCGAGCTCGCGCCGCGCATCGTGCTCTGCCGCTACGACGACATCCCGGGCGTGATCGGCCGTGTGGGGACGATGTTCGGCGAGGCAGGCATCAACATCGCCGGCATGACGGTTTCGCGAAGCCGGCAGAGCGGCAAGGCGCTGATGGCGCTCACCGTCGACTCCGCGCCGCCGCCGGAGCTCGTCGAGAGGCTGCGCGGCGAGGGCTTCGACGACGCGCGGGTGCTCGAGCTGGGGCCCACGGGGGCGTAGCCGTGCAGCGCTGGCCGGAGCCCGTTGCGCGCGTCGCAGAGGTCCTGCAGCGCGCCGGGATCGACGCCCGGGTCGAGGAGTTTCCCGAGGGAACTCCCACCGCGGGCGCCGCGGCCAGGGCCGTCGGGAGCTCCCGGGCCCAGATCGTCAAGTCCCTCGTCTTCATCTGCGACGGTCGCCCCACGCTCGCGCTCGTCCCCGGCGACCAGCGCGCGGACGAGAACAAGGTCGCAGCGGCCGCCGGAGCGCGGCACGCCCGGGTCGCACGGCCCGACGAGGTCGTCGCCTCGACCGGCTTCGAGCCGGGAGGTGTCGCCCCGTTTCCCGCTCCCGGCATCTCACAGGTGCTGATGGCGGGAGAGCTGCTGGCCCACGATCGCGTGTGGATCGGCGCCGGCTCCGAACGGCACATGGCGGGCCTCTCGCCCGTGGACCTCGCTCAGCTCACCCAGGCTCGCACCGCAGAGCTTTCGTAGCCCGCCGTCCGGGTACGATTCCAGCGCCAGCATCCCCGACCCGAAGGGACGAGCCGAAGATGCGCGAGACCAAGAAGATCTGGATGAACGGCGAGCTGGTCGACTGGGGCGACGCGACGATCCACGTCGGCACACACGGCTTGCACTACGGCTCGGGCGTCTTCGAGGGGATCCGTGCCTACGAGACCGAGCGCGGCACGTCCGTCTTCCGCCTCACCGACCACCTGAGCCGGCTCCACCGTTCGGCGCAGCTTCTCTACATGCAGCTTCCGTACTCGGTCGACGAGTTGCGCACCGCGACCTGGGACCTGATCGGCGCCAACGATCTGCCGTCGTGCTACCTCCGGCCGATCGCGTTCTTCGGCTACGGGGAGCTCGGGGTCTCCTCGGTGGGCAACCCGGTCGACGTGGCCATCATGTCGTGGCCGTGGGGCGCGTACCTCGGGGAGGATGGACAGGAGAACGGCATCCGCGCGAAGATCTCGAGCTGGCAGCGCGTCGGGCCCAACGTCATCCCGCACGTCGCGAAGGCGACCGGCGTGTACCTGAACTCGATGCTCGCGGTGGGCGAGGCGAACCGCGCGGGCTACGACGAGGCAATCTTGTTGACCGCCGAGGGCACCGTCGCCGACGGCTCGGGCGAGAGCATCTTCGTCGTCCGCGACGGCGTCATCTACACGCCCGATCTGGCCGCATCGATTCTGGTGGGGATCACCCGCGACACCGTGATCCAGATTGCGCAGGACCTCGGGCACCGGGTCGTCGAGAAGCCGATCATCCGCACCGATCTCTATCTCGCCGACGAGGTCTTCATGGTCGGCACGGCCGCCGAGGTGACGCCGATCCGTGAGATCGACGACCAGGTCGTCGGGCCTCCCGGCCCCGTCACGCAGGAGATCCAGCAGGCGTACCTCGACACCGTGCACGGGCGCAGCGAGCGCTGGAGCCACTGGCTCGAATACGCGCCGGCCACAAATCACGCCAAGCAGGCGTGAGACAAGAGGTGGACTCGGTCCCGCTCTCGGGGCCGTACCTCGGCGAGCGGGAGGAGGAGCTCGTCCTCGAAGTGCTGCGCTCGGGCCGGCTCTCGCTCGGGCCAACGATCGACCGGTTCGAGGAGCTCGTCGCCGAACGGGTCGGCGCGCCGTACGCGGCGGCCGTCTCCTCCGGGACCACCGGCCTCCATCTGCTCTGCATCTCCGCCGGCATCGGGCCGGGCGACGAGGTCGTCACGTCGCCGTACTCGTTCGCCGCGAGCGCCAACTGCTTCATGTACGAGGGCGGGATCCC
>DATCYP010000061.1:0-20943 GCA_036526375.1 Gaiellaceae bacterium
ATCTACCCGTTCGTGTCGCACTCGTTTGCGAGCGTCATGCTCGGCGAGGTCGGCCTCTTGAACGTCGGCCATGTCGCCGGGACGATGAATCACTAGGCCTGCAAGTACTTCTTGAACCAGTCGAGGACGATCTCGAAGCGCTGAACCCGGTGGAGAGGCGAGCCGCTGCGCGTGAGCTCGTGGCTCTCCGCCGGGAAGCGCACCATCTCGACCTCTTTGCCGAGCAGGCGCAGCTCGGTGAAGAGATGCTCGCCCTGCTCGACGTTGCAGCGCAGGTCGTTCTCGGAGTGGACGACGAGCAGGGGCGTCTCGATGTCCCGCGCGTACGTCGCGGGCGACATCCGCAGCCACTCTTCGACGTGCTCCCACATCGGCCCGCCGAACTGGCGCTCGAAGATCCAGAACACGTCGCTCGAGCCGAAGGCGCTCACCATGTGGTTGACGGCTCGCTCCGAAAGTGCCGCCTTGAAGCGCTTCGTGTGGCTGACGATCCACGACGTCATGAAGCCGCCGTACGAGCCGCCGAGGACGCCGAGGCGGTCGGCGTCGAGGAACGGGAACCGCTCGAGCGCGGTGTCGGCGACGCCCATCAGGTCCTCGTAGTCGACCGTGCCCCAGCCCGGGCCGGCGCCGCTGCCCGGCCCGCGGATCGCGCGTCCCCACTCCTCCGAGTAGCCGGAGCCGCCGCGCGGGTTCGAGAAGAGGACGCAGTACCCAGCGCCGGCGTAGACCTGCACCTCGTCGAAGAAGCCGGTTCCGTACTGGGTGAACGGGCCGCCGTGAATCGTGAGCAGCGCCGGATAGCGGCGGCCCTGGTCGAAGCCGGGCGGCCGCGCGAGCCACGCGTCGACCTCGGTCCCGTCGGCCGAGACGGCGGTGAACCGCTCGACGTCGGCGAGCTGCCGTCCCCCGACGAAGTCGTCGCAGACCGAGGTGATGCGCTTTCCGTCCCCGCCGAAGAGCTCGTGCGGTCGGGTGTGGGTGCTGGCCGTGTACACGAGCACCCCGTCGGCGAGGTCGTAGAGGCCGGTCAGCTGCTCGCCGCCGACGAGGAGCTCGGGCTCGCCGGAGCCGTCGGCGGGAACCGTGTAGAGGTGGACGTTGCCGCCGTCCTCGATCGCGAACGCGACCCGGTCGCCGTCCCAGACAGGGTTCCGCCCAAGCGGATACGGGGCGCACTGGCGGTCGAGCGCGGCGGTCAGGACGCGGCGATCGCTCCCGTCGGCGCGCATGACCGCAACCTGGCTGTGGCGCGGAGCCGTGCCGTCCTCGGGTGAATGCAGGTAGGCGATCAGCGCGCCGTCGGCCGAGAACGCGGGTGCGCCGGCGGACTCGTCCGGCTGCGTCAGGCGCCTCGGGTCGGCCCCCTCCGAGTCGACCTCGAGCTCGTACAGCGCCTGGACGAGCTCGACGTCCCAGCGGTCGCCGCGCATGGAGGAGAAGACGATGCGCGTGCCGTCGGGCGACCAGCTGGGCTCGTCGTCCTCGCAATCGCCGTCCGTGAGCTGCCGCTCGTCGTCGCCGTCGAGCCCGACGACGAAGACGTGCTTGCGGCGGTCGCCGGTCCAGCCGACCCCGTCGAGCTTGTAGAAGAGGCGGTCGAAGCGGCGTGGCGGCCGGCGGCGCTCGTCGTCCTCCTCGTAGGCCTCGTCGCGCACGCGGCGCGCGAAGGCAATCCGGCGGGAGTCGGGCGCCCAGGCGATCGAGTCGACGGACTCCTCGCCTTCGGTCAGCCGTCGCGGCTCGCCGCCGTCGGCCGGGAGGACGTAGAGCTCTCCGTGCGCCTTCTTCTCGTCCTCGCCGTCGCGGTTGGAGACGAAGGCGAGCCAGCGCCCGTCCGGAGACCAGCGCGGAGAGTGGTCGCTCCGTTCGCCGGAGGTGAACTGGCGCGGCTCGTCCGACCCGTCGAGCGGTGCCACCCAGATCGCGGCGCGGTATGCGTTCGCCTCGGCGTCGATCCGGTTGACGACGTAGGCGACGCGCCGCCCGTCGGGAGAGAGGCGCGGGTCGCCGACGCTCGTCAGCGCATGGACGTCCTCGGGCCGCATTCCCGCCACAGCCGCGCGACTCTAGTACGTGGCGACGGGCGCCGCCTATCCTGGCCGCCTATCCTCTTCGGGCGCGGGCGTGGCGGAACTGGCATACGCGACGGGCTTAGGTCCCGTTGGGCCGCGAGGCCCTTGGAGGTTCGAGTCCTCTCGCCCGCACTGTGCGGGCGGCTCAGGCGCGGACGCGGATCGCGTAGACCATCGCCGAGAAGATGAGCAGCCAGATCGCTCCGGCGAGGCCCAGCAGGCTCACGTTCCACGCGCTCACGTGCCCGTCGTTCGACCTCGCCCGGCCGCTCCCTGCTTGAATGGACCGCGTGCAGACCCAGGTCGAGGAGCTGCCGGAGAACCGCATCCGGCTCACGGTCCAGGTGCCGTCGCACGACGTCCACCACGCCGTCGAGCACGCAGCCGACGATCTCTCGCAGAGCATCAAGGTGCCGGGCTTCCGCAAGGGGAAGGTGCCGCGCCAGGTGCTGTTGCAGCGCATCGGTCGCGAGCGCCTCATGACGGAGGCGGTCGAGAGCCACATCGGCGGGTGGTTCTGGAACGCCGCCGCGCGCAACCGCGTCCGTCCGGTCGAGCAGCCGGAGTACGACTTCCAGCTCCCCGACTCGGCCGACCAGGACTGGGAGTTCACCGCGACGGTCGCCGTGCAGGCGAAGCCGGAGCTGCCCGACTGGAAGGAGCTCGAGGTCGGGGCGGCCGAGGTCGAGGTGCCCGAGGAGCTCGTCCAGCACGAGCTCGACGCGCTGCGCTCGACCGTCGCCGAGCTCGTTCCGGTCGACGGCCGTCCGGTGGCGCCCGACGACACGGTCGTCGTCGACCTCGTCGCCGACGAGGAGACGCGGCGCGACTACGTGGTCGAGCTCGGCCGCGGCGCCGTCGTGGAGGAGGTCGAGCAGGGGCTCGTCGGCATGAGCGCCGGGGAGGCGAAGGACATGACCTTCGAGCTCGCGGACGGCTCGACCCAGACCCTCTCCGCCACGGTCAAGGAGATCAAGGAGAAGGTGCTGCCGCCGCTCGACGACGATCTCGCCCGCTCCGCGAGCGAGTTCGAGACGTTCGCCGAGCTGCGGGCGGACGTCGAGTCGCGCCTGCGCGAGCAGATCGAGGAGGAGGTCGAGACACGGTTCCGCGCCGACGCCGCCGACGCCCTCGTCGCCGCCTCGAAGGTCGACGCAGCCGGGCCGCTCGTCGAGTCGCGCACGCGCGAGCTTCTGCGCGGCTTCGCCCGCCAGGTCGAGTCGCGCGGCCTCCAGCTCGACACGTTCCTCGCGATGACCGGCCAGCAGCCCGAGGAGCTCGTCGTGCGTCTACAGGACGAGGCCCGGCGCTCGGTCGCGCGCGAGCTCGTGCTCGACGCGGTCGCCGAGCGGCTCGAACTCGAGGTGCCGGACGCCGAGGTCGAGGAGCTCGTGCGCGAGCAGGCCGACGCGCTCGGCGACGACGCCGGCGAGATGCTCGCGGCCCTGCGCGAGAGCGGCCGCTTCGAAGCGCTTCGCGAGGACCTGCGACTCCGCAAGGCCCTCGACCGCGTCGCGGCCGAGGTGAAGCGCATTCCGCTCGCGCAGGCCGAGGCGCGCGAAGCGATCTGGACGCCCGACAAGGAGAATCCACCGACCGAGACGAAACTCTGGACCCCCGACCAGCAGGAGAGGACCGAAGGAGCCCGATCATGAACCCGCCGACGAATCTCGTCATCCCATCCGTCATCGAGCAGACCTCGCGCGGCGAGCGCTTCTTCGACATCTACTCGCGGCTGCTCAACGAGCGGATCATCTTCCTCGGAACCCCGATCGACGACCAGGTCGCGAACCTCGTGGTCGCCCAGATGATCCACCTGGAGTCCGAGGACCCCGACAAGGACATCAACATCTACATCAACTCGCCGGGCGGCTCGGTCTACTCGGGACTCGCCATCTACGACACGATCCAGTTCATCAAGCCGGACGTCGCGACGACGTGCGTCGGGATCGCGATGTCGATGGGCGCGCTGCTTCTCGCGGCCGGCACGGAGGGAAAGCGCACCGCGCTGCCGAATGCCAAGATCCTGATTCACCAGGTCTCGGGCGGCTTCCAGGGCCAGGGCACCGACATCGAGATCCAGGCGAAGGAGACCATCAATCTGAAACGGCGCCTGGAGGAGATCATCGCCCAGCACACGAACCAGCCCGTCGACAAGGTCTCGAAGGACATGGAGCGCGACTACTACATGACATCCGAAGAAGCCGAGCAGTACGGAATCGTCGACCAGGTGATCGCGCACCGGTAGGCCCGGACACGTAGACGAAATCCCCGGACCGAGGTAGAAGAAGAGCTATGGCACGCGCGACAGACGGAAACGAGCAGCTTCTCTGCAGCTTCTGCGGCAAGAGCCAGCGACAGGTGAAGAAGCTGATCGCCGGCCCGGGCGTCTACATCTGCGACGAATGCATCGATCTCTGCAACGAGATCATCGACGAGGAGCTGACGACTCCGACGCAGCTCGACCTCGACAACCTGCCGCGCCCGCGCGACATCTACTCCGTCCTCAACGACTACGTCGTCTCGCAGGAAGAGGCGAAGCGGACGCTGTCGGTCGCGGTCTACAACCACTACAAGCGCGTCCAGATGGGGCAGGAGGACGACGAGGTCGAGCTCCAGAAGTCGAACATCCTCCTCCTCGGTCCGACGGGTTGCGGCAAGACGCTGCTCGCGCAGACGCTCGCCCGGATCCTCAACGTCCCGTTCGCGATCGCCGACGCCACGGCGCTGACCGAGGCGGGCTACGTCGGCGAGGACGTCGAGAACATCCTCCTCAAGCTGATCCAGGCCGCGGACTTCGACATCAAGAAGGCCGAGACCGGGATCATCTACATCGACGAGGTGGACAAGATCGCGCGCAAGGCGGACAACCCGTCGATCACGCGCGACGTGTCGGGCGAGGGCGTGCAGCAGGCGCTGCTGAAGATCCTCGAGGGGACGGTGGCCTCGGTGCCGCCGCAGGGCGGGCGCAAGCACCCGCACCAGGAGTTCCTCTCGATCGACACGACCAACATCCTCTTCATCTGCGGCGGCGCGTTCGCCGGGCTCGACAAGATCATCGCGCGCCGCATCGGCAAGAACGCGGTCGGCTTCGGCGCCGACATCCGCTCGAAGCACGACGTCGAGTCGTCGGAGCTGCTCGCGGACGTCATGCCGGAGGACCTCCTCAACTTCGGGTTGATCCCGGAGTTCATCGGCCGGCTCCCGGTCGTGTCCGCGGTGCACCAGCTGCGGCGCGAGGATCTCGTCCAGATCCTCGAGGAGCCCAAGAACGCGCTCGTCAAGCAGTACCAGCGCTTCTTCGGCTACGACGGGATCGAACTCGTCTTCACCGAGGACGCGATGTGGGAGATCGCCGACCGCGCGCTCGAGCGCGAGACCGGCGCTCGCGGCCTGCGCTCGATCATCGAGGGCGCGCTGCTCGACGTGATGTTCGAGCTGCCGTCCAGGCGGGACGTGACGAAGTGCGTGATCACGAAGGAGTGCATCGCGCAGGGCATCCGGCCCACGCTCGTCACGAGCGCCGGCGCCGCCGGCGACGAGCCGGAAGAGCCGGTCGAGCAGACCGCGTAGGCCGATGAGCCGGAAAGCGGCGGCGGCGCTCCTCAGGGCCGCCCTCGCTGCGGTTCTCGCGTAGACCGCCCAGGCCGGCGTGACCTCCCGTCGCGACCGCTGCGCGAGCTACCCCCGAGGATCCCCCCGCACGTCATCCTGCGGACGGAGGTCATCGACGGGATCACCGCGACCGTGGTGAGCGACAAGATCTACGAGCCGCTCGGGAAGCGGGCCGAGCACCTTCGACTACTGAGCGCAGGACGACCGTGGCCGGCGGCAGGATCGACCGCTCGGGCTCCTGGCTCGCGGGCAGGAACGGCGGGAAGCCGGGGCTGGTCATGGAGGCCGACCCGCGCGTGCCCGACGCCTACCGCCAGGAGTGTCTCTCGGGCCAGGCGGAGGACGTGGTCCGCATCACCGGTCGCGGGCGCATCTAGGAGCTAGTCGACCTCGGCGTAGAGCTGCTCGCCGCGGTGGAGCCGGCGGGCGATGTCGAACGTCTGCCGCTGCGAGCGGTTCGTCGTCGCGTGGGCGGCGAGGTAGCCGGCCGCGGCGACGAGCGGCAGCGCGGCGTCGTCCGTTCCGGCGAGCAGCTCGTGCTGCCGCGCGGCCGCCTCGACGCACTGGATCGTGTGGAAGTTCCGGTCCTCGCGCACGAGCGCCGCGCCGAGGGCCGCGACGAGCCGCTGCGGCTCTCCAGCCGCGCCGAGGAAGGACGCCGCGAGCTGTCTCGCTTCGTCGACCTGCTGCTGCCGGTCGAGCAGCGTGGGCAGCTCGGCGAGGAGCGCCTCGGGATCCACTCCGGGCTCTGGAGTCGGAAGGCGCCGCGCCGGCACGTTGAGGAAGCGGTCGAGGTGGACGCTCATCGCCGCGTCGAAGACGCCGCGCAGCAGCTCCGGCGAGGCCGAGCGGCGCAGGCCCTGCTCGACCGCGTTCGCGAACGTGAACGTGTGGAGCGCCGTGTCCCAGTCGCCGAACTCGTTCGAGGTGGGGAAGCGGGCGATCCGCGTCGCCGCCGCGTACGCGACGGCGGAGGCGAGCTCGACCTCGGTCGCGCCGCCGCGGAGCGCCGCGAGGAGCGCCTCGGCGATCGTGTCGGCTTTCCCCTCGAGGACCGTCGCGACGAGCGTCGCGCGGCCGTCCCAGCGACCGCCGGCTCCGCTCGCGCGTGCCGAGGGCAGCTCCGCGAACGCCCTCTCGAGCACGCGGACGAGGTCGACGGGATTGCGCCACGCGTTCGACTCCTCCATCCGCTCGGCGCCGGCCAGCTGCGACGGCAGCGAGCCGAGAACCGCTTCGGCGTGCTCCCAGCCGGCGATGTCGAGCGCCTCGAGCGCCTTGTTCACGAAGTCGAGCGTGTGCCCGCCGTCGAGGTAGCGGTGGTCGGTGGCCGCCGCGAACAGCATGTCGGCGAGCTCCTGCGGAGTCGCCCCGCTCCGGACGGCAGAGACGAGCGCGCGCTCCGCTCCCTCGGCGTCACGCACCTCGACGAAGCGCCGGAACCACGACGCGAGCCGCGCCGGGCCGGGCGCCTCGCCGGGCAGCGGCTCGAGCGGGAACCGCGGCGCGTCGCCTGCCGAGTCCATGGCGACGTCCGCCAACCCCTGGTACAGAGCGGCCGGCCGCTCGGGCGCGTCGAGGCGCGGAGCGAGGTTCATGAAGCACGTGAGGGTCGTCAGGCCGCGGAACCAGCCGCCGCCGCGGCGGGCCACGCCGAACTCGAGGCCGGCGCGAAAGACGTCGGCGCCGCTCGGGTCCGTCTCGAGCAGCGCGATCGCCGCCTTCGAGACGACGAGCGGGATGTCGCGCTCGAGCCCGTCGCGCAAGCGCTTTCGCTGGTGGGCCGCGGGGTCGAGCGGCGGGCTGAGGTCGACGAGGACGTCGTCGCCGTCGACCGAGACCGGGAAGCGGCGCAGCTCGTCCGCGAACTGGTCGAACGTCCCGCCGGTCGCGAGATCGAAGCGGGCGTGGTGCCAGTGGCAGGTGAGGATCCCGTCGCAGACCGTGCCGCGATGGAGCGGAAAGCCCATGTGCGGGCAGCGGTTGTCGACCGCGTACACCTCCTCGTCCTCGGCGAACAGGCACACCACGTGCCCGTCGAGCCGGACGACCTGCCGTCCCGCGGCGCGCAGCTCGGCGAGCGACGCGGCACGGACACGGCGATCGGATGCGACAGCGGTCATGAGTTCCTCCTTTGCCACCAGAAGCGCGGGTCGGCGGGCTCCGAGGCGGCGAGCCGATCGAGCGACACGTCCCGGTACCGCTCGAGCGTGAACGACGTCTGCGCCGAGAAGCCGACGGCCGACAGCGAGAACGTGAGCGGATGCACCGACAGCTGCCAGCCGGCGAGCGGCCCGGGGTCGTCGAGCAGATCCCGTTCCTCGTCCGACCGGACGTCCAGGACGACCGCGCCGCCGTGGACGCCGACGAAGTGGTCGTGCCAGACGGCGATCCCGCGCCGTTCGTCGGCGACGTACTCGTTCAGGCGGTCGTTCGCCTGCCGGGCCGTCGTTCCCTCGGGCGCGAGCGCGTGGACGAGGACGCAGCGTGCACTCACACCCAGAGCGTAGAACCTCAAGTAAGGTTGAAGTCAAATGGCCGCTGATCTGACCATCGGCGAGCTCTCGGCCCGCAGCGGCGTGGCCCCCTCGGCGCTTCGCTTCTACGAGGAGCGCGGGCTGATCCGGGCCGATCGCACCGACGGCAACCAGCGCCGCTATCCGCGCAGCACGCTGCGCCGGATCGCCCTCGTCCGGGCCGGCCGCGCCGCGGGCATCCCGCTCGAGCGGATCCGGCAGGCTCTCGACTCGCTCCCGACCGAGCGGTCGCCCACGCGCCGCGACTGGGAGCGCCTCTCCCGCGCCTGGCGCGCGGACATCGAGGAGAGGATCTCGCTGCTCGAGGCTCTGCGCGACCGGCTGACGACCTGCATCGGCTGCGGCTGCCTCTCGATCGACCGCTGCAGCCTCCTCAATCCCGACGACGAGGCGGCGGCGTTCGGGGCGGGCGCCCACTACCTCCGGCGCGACAGCCGGCGCGCGGTCGCGTAGCGTTCCGCGCATGAGCGCGATCGAGGCGGGAGCTGCGTTCGGGCCTTCGTCGTGGATCGACGTGCCCCAGGAGAAGATCCAGGCGTTCGCCGACGCGACGGGGGACCACAACTTCATCCACGTGGATCCCGAGATGGCCGCTCAGACTCCGTTCGGAGGCACGGTCGCCCACGGCTACCTGACGCTCTCGCTGCTGCCGCAGATGTCGTACGAGGTGCTTCCGCACGACGAGCCCGGCGCGGGCATGGCGCTCAACTACGGGCTCAACCGCGTGCGCTTTCCCGCGCCGGTGCCCTCCGGCTCGCGCGTGCGCGGCTCGTTCGTCGTCGGGGCCGTCGACGAGGAGGACTGGGGGCGGCAGGTCACGATGACAGCGACCATCGAGCGCGAGGGCGGAGACAAGCCGGTCTGCGTGGCCGAGGTCGTCTACCGGTACTACCGCCTGTCCGGCGCGTAAGAGCGCCATTCTGGATCCCAGATTTCGGTGATCGCGCCTAGCCAGGTGTAACGGCCGCGGTCCGTGGTAAGTTTGGGATCCGAAACGCCCCATATCGCCGGAGGAGACCAGATGTCGCACGAAGCTCGGATCCAAAGCGAAGCCGCGCAGCTCGAGGCCGAATGGCGTCTCGACGACCGCTGGAGCGGCGTCGAGCGCACCTACACGGCCGAGGACGTCATCCGCCTGCGCGGCTCCGTTCTCGAGGAGCGCACGCTCGCGCGGCTCGGTGCGGAGCGCCTCTGGCAGCTGATCCGGCGCCAGGACCGACCGGTGCGCGCGCTCGGCGCGCTCACGGGCGGCCAGGCCGTCCAGATGGTGCGTGCGGGCCTCGAGGCGATCTACCTCTCCGGCTGGCAGGTCGCCGCCGACGCCAACCTCGCCGGCGCCACGTATCCCGACCAGAGCCTCTACCCGGCGAACAGCGCGCCGGCGCTCGTCCGCCGCCTGAACAACGCGCTCCTGCGCGCCGACCAGATCGACTGGGCGGAAGGCAGGAACGGCACGTACTGGCAGGCGCCGATCCTGGCCGACGCGGAGGCCGGCTTCGGCGGCCCGCTCAACGCCTTCGAGCTCATGCGGTCGATGATCGAGGCAGGCGCGGCGGGCGTCCACTACGAGGACCAGCTCGCCTCGGAGAAGAAATGCGGCCACCTCGGCGGCAAGGTGCTCGTGCCGACCCAGCACTTCGTCCGGACGCTCAACGCCGCCCGCCTCGCCGCGGACGTCTGCGGCGTGCCAACGGTGCTGGTCGCGCGGACCGACGCGCTCTCGGCGGCCCTTCTCACGAGCGACGTCGACGAGTACGACCGCGACTTCGTCACCGGCGAGCGGACGAGCGAGGGCTTCTACCGCGTCCGCGACGGGATCGACGCGGCCATCTCGCGCGGTCTTGCGTACGCGCCGTACGCGGACCTCGTCTGGTTCGAGACCTCGACGCCGGATCTCGCCGAGGCGCGTGAGTTCGCGGAGGCCGTCCACGAGCGCTTCCCGGACAAGCCGCTCGCGTACAACTGCTCGCCCTCCTTCAACTGGCGCCAGCACCTCGACGACGACGAGATCGCCTCGTTCCAGGACACGCTCGGCAGCTGGGGGTATCGCTTCCTGTTCATCACGCTCGCTGGCTTCCACTCCCTCAACGCGGCGATGTTCGAGCTCGCCCACGGCTACGCAGACGAGCAGATGCCCGCCTACGTGCGGTTGCAGCAGCGCGAGTTCGAGCTCGAGGAGCTCGGCTATACGGCGACCCGGCACCAGCACGAGGTCGGTGCGGGCTATTTCGACCGCGTCACGCAGGCGGTCGCGCCCGACAGCGAGACGCTCGCGCTCAAGGGCTCGACCGAGGAGGCGCAGTTCGCGAGGGAGCCCGCTTGAGCGCAGTGGCCGAGATCGAGATTCTGGCCGCCGCCGACGAGAGCGTCCTCACCCGCGAGGCTCTCGGTCTCGTCGCGCGACTGCATCGCGAGCTGAATCCGCGCCGCCGCGAGCTGCTCGAGCGCCGGCGCGAGCGGCAGGCGGAGCTCGACGCCGGCGCCCTGCCGCGTTTCCTGCCCGAAACGCAAGACGTCCGGGAGACCGAGTGGCGCGTGGCCGAGGCGCCCCCGGACCTGCACGACCGGCGCTGCGAGATCACGGGCCCGGTCGACCGCAAGATGATGATCAACGCGCTCAACTCCGGCGCCCGCGTCTTCATGGCCGACTACGAGGACGCATGCTCGCCCACCTGGGGCAACGTCGTCGAGGGGCAGCGGAACGTGACCGACGCCGTCCGCCGCGAGATCTCGCTCGAGACGCCCGACCGGACGTACCGCCTCGGCGACGAGGTCGCGACCCTGCTGATCCGGCCGCGCGGCTGGCATCTCCCCGAGCGGCACGCCCTCGTGGACGGCGGGCCCGTCTCGGCCTCGCTCTTCGACTTCGGGCTGCACATGGCGCGCAACGCGCGCGAGCAGCTCGAGCGCGGCAGCGGGCCGTACTTCTACCTCCCGAAGCTTGAGTCGCACCTCGAGGCGCGGCTCTGGGCGGATGCGTTCGCGCTCGCGGAGGACGAGCTCGGGCTCCCGCACGGGACGATCCGCTGCACCGTCCTGATCGAGACGATCCTCGCCGCGTTCGAGATGGAGGAGATCCTCTACGAGCTGCGCGACTGGGGGTGCGCTCTGAACGCCGGCCGGTGGGACTACATCTTCAGCGCGATCAAGAAGTTCCGGGCGCGCGACTGGGTTCTGCCCGACCGGGTGCAGGTCACGATGACCGTGCCGTTCATGCGGGCGTACACGGAGCTGCTCGTCCGCTCCTGTCACCGCCGCGGCGCACATGCGATCGGCGGCATGGCCGCCTTCATCCCGTCCCGCAAGGACGCCGAGGCGAACGAGATCGCGCTCGCGAAGGTGAGGGAGGACAAGGAGCGCGAGTCCGGCGACGGGTTCGACGGCAGCTGGGTCGCGCATCCGGATCTCGTGCCCGTCTGCACCGACGTGTTCGACACGGCGCTCGACGAGCGGCCGAACCAGCTCGAGCGGCTGCGTGAGGAGGTCGTGCCCGACGAGGCGGCTCTCCTGTCGATCCCGGACACGCCCGGCGACGTCACGGAGGCCGGTGTGCAGACGAACGTGTCCGTCGGCGTCCGCTACCTCGAGTCCTGGCTGCACGGCGTCGGCGCCGCGGCCATCGACAATCTCATGGAGGACGCGGCGACCGCCGAGATCTCGCGCTCGCAGATCTGGCAGTGGGTACGTCACGGCCGCGTCGACGAGAAGCTCGTCCGCCACGAGATCGAGCTCGTGGACGCGGGCGACGAGGCGAAGCAGCTCTTCGCCGCGGTCGCCCTCTCCGAGGAGCTCGAGGACTTCCTGACCCTGCCCGCCTACGAACGACTCGACCGAGGAGGCCTGACATGACCGAGACGATCACAAAGCCGAGGGAACGGTTCGAGGACGGCGAGTTGCTCGAACCGGAAGATCCTCCGACCGCCGAGCTCGCCGACTGCACCTGCCCGGAGTTCTGCGAGCGCGACCACGACAACGAGTAGGCCGCGCTCGCACTCGGGCGCCGCACGCGCGTATCCTTCCCCGGGTTCCTCGACCGGGCGGGTGGCCGTGGCGGGCAAGCGAAGCGAGAGTTCGGCGGTGCGGACGGATGTCAACCGCCACCTGCGGATGGCCGTCAAGCGATTCGACGTCCAGGACCCGGAAGAGGACGCGTGGGACTTCCTCTGCGAATGCGGGTCGCCGAAGTGCAAGGAGTGGGTGACCTTCCCGCTGTCGCAGTACGAGGAGCTCCGGAACGCGGGTCTCGCAGTGCTCGCTCCGGGGCACGAGCTGAGGCAGGAGGAGCGCTCACGCCGGAGTGCCCGGCGTCTCGTCGAGGATGCGAAGGCGCTCCGCGCACAGGCCGAGCACCAGCTCCGGCGGGCCGCGAGGAACCTCGGGCACACGCGAGATGAGCCTCGATAGCACGAAGGCCGACGACATCGCGCTCGTGATCGAGGAGGCGATCGTCTCGGGCGAGCTGGAGCCGGGGACCGTCCTCCGCCAGGAGCACCTCTCCGAGCAGTTCAACGTCTCGCGCACGCCGATCCGCGAGGCGCTGCGGCGGCTTGCCGCGCTCGGGCTCGTCTCCTTCGTCCCGAACCGCGGCGTCCGCGTCCGCACGATCTCGCGGGAGGAGCTGCACGAGGCGTTCATGGTGCGGGCGGAGCTCGAGGCGCTCGCCACCGAGGTCGCGGCGGCGAAGATCGCGCCCGAGGATCTCGTGGAGCTCGAGGAGGCCGAGCAGCACTTCGCCCGCGTGTCCAAGGACCTTCGCTCGCGCGAGCCCGGCGAGCCGCGGCGCTCGATCATGGGCGAGTGGGTGCGCGCCAACCACGCGTTCCACGACGTCGTCTACCGCGTCGCCGACCTGCCGCTCGTCGAGCAGCTCGCGAAGAGCGCGCGCCGCTCGTTCTCGGGGCCCGCCGTCTGGGCTCCGGGCGACCACTCGATCGACGGCCTCTACGTGAAGAACGCCGAGCAGCACCGCGCGATCCGCCAGGCGCTCGCGGCGGGCAGCGCCGAGGGTGCGCGGGCGCTCGCCCGCGAGCACGTCCTGTCCTCGTTCCACCTACTCGAGGCGATCCTCGAGCAGGTCGGCGGCACCTGGCCGCAGCCGAAGCGCTCGGCCGCTAAGGTGCGCTCATAGTCGCTGCCTGACCACATCTCGCGCATGGATCCGCTCTACAGACCGCAGGGCGTCGAGGAGCGCTGGCAGCAGACCTGGGAGGAAGAGGGTCTCTACGCGGCCGACCCGGACGCGCCCGGCGACACGTTCGTCGTCATGCACCCGCCGCCGAACATCTCCGGCTCGCTGACGATCGGCCACTGCCTGCAGCTCTCGCTCGAGGACACGCTCGTCCGCTGGCACCGGATGCGCGGCTGCAACACGCTCTTCCAGCCCGGCTACGACCACGCCGGCATCTCGACCTGGGCCGCGATCGGCCGGACGCTCGCGCAGGAGGGCCGGAGCCAGCGCGACCTCGGCCGGGACGGCTTCGACACCTACGTCCAGGAGTGGCTCGAGCGCTACGGCGGCACGATCATGAGTCAGTTCCGCCTGCTCGGCGCCTCGCTCGACTACCGGCGCACGCGCTTCACGATGGACGAGGCGTACTACGCCGCGGTGATGCGCTGGTTCGTCCACCTCTACGAGCGGGGCTGGATCTACCGCGCGAACCGGATCGTCAACTGGTGCCCGCGCGACCTGACCGCCCTCTCGGACCTCGAGGTCGAGCACGAGGACGAAGACGACACGCTCTCGTACGTCCGTTATCCGCTCGCCGACGGCTCGGGGCACGTCACGATCGCGACCGTGCGGCCGGCGACGATCCTCGCCGACGTCGCGGTCGCCGTCCACCCCGACGACGAGCGCTATCGCGAGCTCGTCGGCAAGGAGGTCGTCGTGCCCTTCGTCGAGCGGCACGTGCCCGTGATCGCCGACGAGCGCGTCGAGATGGAGTTCGGCACCGGGGCGCTCAAGATCACGCCCGGCCACGATCCGACCGACTTCGAGATCGGCCGCGACCACGGCCTCCCCGAGCTCGCGGTGATCGGGCCGGACGGAGTGATGAACGACGCCGCCGGAGAGCTGGCCGGCCTGAGCCAGGAGGAGGCGGGCCGGCGCGTGCTCGACTGGGCGTCCGAGCGCGGCCGGCTCGAGAAGCGCGAGCACTACCGCCACTCCGTCGGCCACTGCGAGCGGTGCCACAGCCGGATCGAGCCGCTGATCATGCCGCAGTGGTGGCTCGGGATGGAGGAGCTCGCCGCACCCGCGGTCGCCGCGGTCAAGGAGGGGCGGGTGCGGTTCACTCCCGAGCGCTTCGCACGCGTCTACCTCGACTGGATGGAGAACGTGCGCGACTGGTGCATCTCGCGCCAGATCTGGTGGGGGCACCGCATTCCCGTCTGGTACTGCCCCGACGGACACGTGACGGTCGCCGAGACCGAGCCTGCCGTTTGCGCCGAATGCGGCTCGGCCGAGCTGCGGCAGGAGGAGGACGTGCTCGACACGTGGTTCTCGTCGGCGCTCTATCCGTTCGCGACGCTCGGTTGGCCGGAGGAGACCGCCGAGCTGGCGCGCTACTACCCGGGCAGCATGGTCGCGACTGCGCGCGAGATCATCTTCCTCTGGATCGCACGGATGATCTTCTCCGGTCTCGAGCTGCTCGGCGAGGAGCCGTACGCCGACGTCCTCATCCACTCGACGCTGCTCAACCCGGAGGGCAAGCGCATGTCGCGCACGATGGGCACCGGCATCGATCCGGAGGAGGTGCTCGAGCCCTACGGGGTCGACGCGACACGCTACGGGCTGCTCAAGGTGACCTCGAGCCAGGATCCGCGCTTCTCCTTCGGCACGATCGAGGAGGGGCGGAGGCTCGCGAACAAGCTCTGGAACGCGAGCCGGCTCCTGCTGCTGAGCGGCGCGGTCGAGCCGGAGGCGCGGCCCTCGTCCATCGAGGAGCGCTGGATCCTCGCGCGCATCGACGCGACGAGGGCGGAGTTCGAGGCCGACCTCGCCACCTTCGACTTCGCGCACGCCGTGCAGCGCCTCTACCACCGCACCTTCGACGACTTCTGCGACTGGTATCTCGAGTCGATCAAGCCTCGGCTCGAGGAGGAGGACGTGCGGGCGACTGCGTTCGCTGCGCTCGAGCGGCTCCTCAAGCTCCTCCACCCGGTGATGCCGCACGTGACCGAGGAGATCTGGACGAACCTGCCGGCGCGCGCGACGCGTCTGATCGTCGCGCCGTGGCCCGAGCCGGAGACCTGGGAGGGCGAGTTCGAGCCGATCGAGAGCGCGCAGACAGCCGCTCGCATCTACCGGCGCAGCGGGGTCCGCATCAGGCTCGCGGGCGACTCGGCCCGCATCTTCGAGGCCGTCGTGCGGCCGGGCGACGACGGACACGGCGACGTCGAGGCCGAGCGCGCGCGTGTCCAGAAGGAGATCGAGCGGGCCGAGCGCATGCTGGCGAACGAGAAGTTCGTTGCGAACGCGGCGCCCGAGGCCGTCGACGCCGAGCGCGAGAAGCTCGCCCAGTACCTTGCCGAGCGCGACGCGCTGGGTTGAGTCCCTCTCGCCGTGGCCGACCGACGGCTTCGGCACGGAGCGGATGCGGGCGCTGCTGCGCGAGCTCGGCCAGCCGCAGGAGCGGTTCCCGGCGATCCACGTCGTCGGCACGAACGGCAAGTCCACGACGACGCGCCTGACCGAGGCGCTCCTCGCCGACGCCGGCCTCTCGGTGGGCGCCTACCTCTCGCCGCACGTGAGCGGCTGGAGCGAGCGGATCCGCATCGGCGGGGCCGAGGCCGACTTCGAGGCCGCGGTGGCTGCCGTCCGGGCGGCGGCGGAGTCGTTCCGCGCGACGCAGTTCGAAGCGCTCACGGCCGCCGCGCTGCTCGCCTTCGCGGAAGCGGAGGTCGACGTCGCGGTGGTCGAAGCGGGGCTCGGCGGGCGCCACGACGCGACGAACGTCCTCGACGCGCGTGTCGTCGTCCTCACGAGCGTCGCGCTCGACCACATGGACGTCCTCGGCGAGACGCGGGACGCGATCGCGGCCGAGAAGCTCGCGGTCGTGCAGCCGGGCTGCACGGTCGTGCTCGGGGAGCCCGAATGGCGCGAGCTCGCCGAGTACAACGGCGCCGCGGCGGTCGTCGTCACCGGCCGCAGCAACCTCGCGCTCGCCGTGGCGGCCGCGGAGTCCTTCCTCGACCGGCCGGTCGACCCGCACGCCGCCGACGAGGTCGCGCTGCCTGGCCGCCTCGAGCAACGCGGGATTGGACCGCTCGAGGTCTGGGACGGCGCCCACAACCTCGCGGGGATCGGCTGGCTGCTGCCGCGGCTGCCCTCGGCGACCGGCGGGTGGACGATCCTCTGCTCGATCCTCGCCGACAAGCGGCCCGGGATGATGCTCGAGGCGCTCTCCGTCCTCGGCCCGACGCTGGTCGCGACGGAGAGCCGCAACGGCCGCGCGCTTCCTGCAGCCGAGCTCGCGGCGCTCGCGTCCGCGCACTTCGAGCGCGTCGAGGTGGAGCCCGACATTGCCCGCGCCCGCGCCCGCGCGCTCGAGCTCGCAGGCGCCGACGGAGCGCTGCTCGTCACGGGCTCCCTGTACCTTCTGGCGGAGCTAAGTGGCGAGCAGCGCAACCCATAACCCCCGCGCAGGGCGGTACGAGAAGCTCTCGATGTTCCTGCTCGCCTTCGTGGTCCTCGGGGGCGCCATCGGTTCCGCCTTTGCCGCGGGCTTCTTTATCGGCAGGATTCTCCTGTGACCGTCTTCGGCTTCATCAGCTCGGGCACCTCGCACGCGATCCTGAACGGCTTCGCCTTCTTCGCCTTCGTGGTCTGGCTGTCGCTCGGCTACTGGACGTACAAGGACGCGCGCCGGCGGATCGAGGACCCGCTCCTCATCGGCCTGTCGACGCTCGTCGCGGTCGTCATCCCGTTCGTCGGCCCCTTCGTCTACATGCTCTTCCGCCCGCCCGAGTACCTCGAGGACGTGCGCGAGCGCGAGCTCGAGATCAAGGCGATGGAGGAACGGATCGCGTCGGCCGACCAGCGCTGCCCGGTCTGCCACGCGGAGGTCGACTCGAGCTACCTCGTCTGCCCCGTCTGCACGACGAAGCTGAAACAGGCCTGTGCCAGCTGCGGTGCGCCGCTCGAGCCGATCTGGCAGGTCTGCCCGTACTGCGAGACGCCGATCGAGCCCGCGATGCCCGGTGCGCCTCCGGCTCTCGGCACGCGGCGGGCCCGGCGCAGCAGCAGGCACTGACCTCCGAACCGGGTTCTATAGAGTGGCGCGCCGTGGCCGTGGAGCGGAGCCTCATCCTGATCAAGCCCGACGCCGTGCGGCGCCGCCTCGCCGGCGAGATCCTCGGGCGCATCGAGGCGCGCGGCTTCGAGATCCGCGAGGGCAAGCTCGTGACCGCGAGTCGCGAGCTCGGAGAGGAGCATTACGCCGAGCACCGCGAGAAGCCGTTCTTCGGCGAGCTCGTCGACTTCATCACCTCCGGCCCGACCTGGGCGCTCGTCGTCGAGGGCGAGGGCGCGATCGCGACGCTGCGGGCGACGATCGGTGCGACGGATCCGGCGAACGCCGCGCCCGGCACGATCCGGGGCGATCTCGCTTCCTCGATGCCCGACAACCTCGTGCACGGCTCCGACTCCCCGGAGTCGGCGGAGCGCGAGATCGCGCTCTGGTTCGGTGTCTGAGCCGGACTACGTCGCGCTCAACCGGGCGACCTGGACGAAGGCGAACGCGGAATACACCGACGCTGCGGCGCGCCAGGCCTGGGCCCGCGAGGTCGGCTGGGGGCAGTGGCACATTCCTGAAGGCGAGCTGCACATGCTTCCGGACGTCGCCGGTAAGGACGTGATCGAGCTCGGCTGCGGCACGGCGTACTTCGGCGCGTGGCTGAAGCGCGCGGGCGCGCGCCGCGTAGTCGGCGTCGACGTCACGCCGGCGCAGCTCGATACCGCACGGCGCATGGACGAGGAATTCGGTCTCGGCCTCGAGCTGATCGAAGCGAACGCAGAGTCCGTTCCGCTGCCGGACGACAGCTTCGACGTCGTCTTCTCGGAGTACGGCGCGTCGATCTGGTGCGACCCGAAGCTCTGGATCCCCGAGGCTGCGCGGCTCCTCCGCCCGGGCGGGATCCTGCAGTTCCTGCGCGGCTCGACGCTCCGCAATCTCTGTGTCCCGGACGAGGGGCCTGCAACCGAGCGGCTCCTGATCCCGCAACGCGGCATGTACCGGATCGACTGGCAGGAAGGAGACGACGCCGGAAGCGAGTTCCACCCGCCGACGGGAGAGATGTTCGCGATCCTGCGCGAGAACGGCTTCGAGTTGCTCGACTTCCGCGAGCTCTACGCGCCGGACGATGCGCCCGATCACGAGTACTACTCCGTTCCGTCGGCCGACTGGGCCCGGAAGTGGCCGGCGGAAGAGATATGGCTGGCGCGCCTGAGCACGTAGAGCCCAATCGCGCCGCCTGGAACGCCGGGGCGGACGAGTACCAGCGGAAGCACGGCCGGTTCCTTCGCGGGGACGCCTGGGGAACGTGGCAGATTCCGGAGACCGAGCTCGGCCTTCTGGGCGCCGTCGCCGGCAAGGACGTCCTCGAGCTGGGGTGCGGTGCGGCGCGCTTCTCGATTGCGCTGGCCGCGCGGGGAGCACGCTGCGTCGGGCTCGACTACTCCGAGCGGCAGCTCGAGCACGCGCGCTCGTTGGGCGCCGACTTCCCGCTCGTCCTCGCGGCGGCCGAGAGCGTCCCGCTGCCGGACGCGAGCTTCGACATTGTCTTCTCCGACCACGGCGCGCTTTCGTGGGGCGACCCACCGTGCGTCCTCCCGGAAGCGGCTCGGCTGCTTCGGTCGCGCGGCCTCCTCGTCTTCAACGTGACGAGCCCGTTCGCCCGCATGTGCCTCGACGAAAAGGCCGGCCGTCAGGTCGAACAGCTGCTGCGGCCGTACTTCGGGCTCCGCCGCATCGACGAGGGAGACGGCGCGGCCACGTTCAACCTCGGCTACGGGGAGTGGATCCGGCTCCTCCACGCGAATGGGCTCGAGGTCGAGGATCTCGTCGAGCCACAACCGCCCGAGGACGGCACGACCACCTACGGCATCCCGGTCGATTGGGCAAGGCGCTGGCCCGCCGAGTGCATCTGGGTCTGCCGGAAGCCATGAGCGCCCCGCCGGCTCCGCCGCTCCTCCTGGCCTCGACGTCGCCGCGGCGGCGGCAGATCCTCGAGCAGCTACGGATCCCGTTCGACGTCGTCGCGCCTCGTTACGAGGAGGCCGAGGAGGATCCGGTCGCGCACGCGGTCGGCAAGGCGCGGTCGGTGCTCCCCGAGGCCGAAGGGCGTCCCGTCCTCGGCTGCGACACCGAGGTCGTTTGCGGCGGCCGCGTCTACGGCAAGCCCGACGGGCCGGAGGAGGCCGAGGAGATGCTCGAGAGCCTCGCCGGGCGCACCCACGAAGTGGTCTCCGGCCTGGCGCTGATCACGCCGATGTGGGAGGAGGTGCACAGGGAGGTGACGCGCGTCTCGTTCCGCGAGCTGACGGCCCGCGACGTGGCCTGGTACGTGGCGAGCCGGGAGTGGGAGGGGCGCGCCGGCGGTTACGCGATCCAGGGGCAGGGCGCGGCGCTCGTCGAGCGGATCGAGGGCGACTACCTCAACGTCGTCGGGCTTCCCGTCTCGCTGCTCGTCCGGCTCCTCGCCGAGCGGTTCCCCGGCACCTACGGATTCGGATGAGCGAGAGCGCGGTCACGGCCGCCGTCGAGGTGGCCGCGGAGCACGGGCTGCGGAGCGACGATCCGGTCGTCCTGCGCGACGCCTGGCACGTGCTCGTCCACCTGCGGCCGCTGCCGCTCGTCGCCCGCGTCTCGAGCGGGCGACCGTACCCGGACGGGCCGCCGGAGGACGACGTGATCCGCGAGCTGGCGGTGGCGTCGCACGCGGCGCGCGCCGGCGCGGCCGTCGTGCCGCCGTCCGACCTCCTCGATCCGGGCCCGCACCGGCGCGGGGGCCACGTCGTCGCGTTCTGGAGGTACGTCGGGCCGCCGCGGGAGGTCGAGCCGGTCGCCGCCGGCGAGGCGTTGCGCGCCATCCACGAGGCGCTGGCCGACTACGAGGGCGAGCTGCCTTCCCTGCACACGGCCGACCTCGTCGCGATTACCGACCGCCTCGAGCCGTCCGCCGACGTCGAGTTCCTCCGCGAGCTCGGCCTGCGCCAGCCGGCCGGACCGACGCAGGCGATCCACGGCGACGCACATCTCGCCAACTGCCTCCCGGGACCGCTCTGGCACGACTTCGAGACGGCCTGCCGCGGCCCGCGCGAGTTCGACCTCGCGGCGCTCGCCCTCTCCGACGAGGTGCGGGCCGACGACGCGTCACGGATCGCGCTCGAGGCGTACGGCGACCACGACGCGGCTCTGCTCCAGGAGTGCCTCCCCGTGTACGCCGCCTGGATCTACGCCTCGTTCATGGTCGCGCTGCCCCGCCGCCCCGAGCTCGGGCCGGTCCTCGCGGAACGGCTCCGCTGGCTCCGCGCGAACTTCGGCTGAGGTCTAGTCGAACCCGAGGGCGCTAGCGGCCGCGACGACGCACTCCTCGTCCTCGGCAGCCGTGCCGCCGCTCGCCCCGATCGCGCCGACGAGCTCGCCGTCCGCGAGGAGCGGGATCCCGCCCGCGTAGACGACGATCCGCGCATCCGTCGTGTTCCAGCCCCAGTCGTC
>DATCYP010000062.1:0-13555 GCA_036526375.1 Gaiellaceae bacterium
CCCCGACCCGACGACGAGCACTCGCACCGCCCGATCCTACGTCCTCCCGCGTTTCGATTCTTCGGCGGCTGCGCAGGATTGGCCCATGTACGACCCGGGACTCGACCGTCACGACTGGGAGAGCGAGTGGCAGGCGCTCGAGGACGACCTGCGCACCGACCCGGCCCAGGCTCTGCCCGAGCTCGGCGCGCTCGTGGCGCGGATGCTCGAGGAGAGCGGCTACGACCTGACCGATCCGGTCGTGCGCGAAGGCGCCGAGCGCGAGGTCGTCGCGGAGTATCTCGCCGCGCACGAGATCGTCGAGGCTGCGGAGCGCGACGCCGGCGCCCTCTCTCCGGGGGACGTCGCCGCCGCGATCAACGGCTATCGCGCCGTCTTCGACCATCTCGTCACCATGCGTGCCGCCGCCGACGCGGAGCTCGACGCCGCGGAAGCAGAAGAGGCCTGACCCCGCGGTTACGCTGGAGGCGCTGATGGACGCGCCGCCCTACTCGGCTGCAGCGGTCGACGTCCTCCGGCTTCCGGCCGGCGCGACCGAGCGCGACCGGGTCGCCGTCGAGGAGCCGCTCGAGATCCGGATCGGCGGGCGCCCGGTCGCCGTCACTATGCGGACGCCGGGGCACGACGAGGAGCTCGCGCTCGGCTTCTGCATCTCGGAGGGGCTGAGGCCGCGTGAGGCGCAGCTCCCCGACGACCTCGCCGCGAACGCGGTCGAGGTCGACGCGCCGGGCTTCGACCCGGAGCGGCTGCAGCGCAGCTTCTACACCTCGTCCTCGTGCGGCGTCTGCGGCAAGGGAGCGCTCGAGGCGGTCGCCGTCGATGCGCCGCGCGTCGATTCCGGGCTCCGTCTGCCGCTCGCGCTCGTCGCGTCGCTGCCCGAGCGGCTGCGGGAGGCCCAGGCGGCGTTCGAGGCGACCGGCGGCCTGCACGCGACCGGCCTGTTCTCCGCCGCCGGCGAGGCGCTGTGCGTCCGCGAGGACGTCGGCCGGCACAACGCGATGGACAAGGTCGTCGGCTGGGCGTTCCGCGGGCGGCTGCTCCCGCTTGCGGAGCACGTCCTCTGCGTGAGCGGCCGGCTCTCCTTCGAGCTCGTCCAGAAGGCGGCGGTCGCCGGCTGCCCGGTCCTCGTCGCGGTCGGCGCGCCGTCGAGCCTCGCAGTCGACCTGGCGGCGGACCGGGGTGTGACGCTCTGCGGTTTCGTGCGCGACGGCTCCGCCAACGTCTACACGGAGCCGTGGCGGATTCTGGGCTGACCGGCATCCTGCTCGTCGGCGGCGCGAGCACCCGCTTCGGGTCGCCGAAGGCGTTCGCACGGTTCGAGGGGGAAACGCTGGCCGAGCGCGCATGGCGGCTGCTCGGCGACGCCTGCGAAGAGAGGATCGCGGTGGGACGCGGCGAGGATCTCCCGTTCCCGGTGCTCGCCGACGAGGGTGCGGGCCCGGTCGCGGCGATCGCCGCCGGGCTGCGGGCCGCGGCACACGAGGTCGCGGTCGTCGTTCCGGTCGACATGCCCCTGCTGACGGCCGACGCGCTGCGCGTGCTTGCCGGAGCGTGCCGCGACGCCGCCGCTGCGCAGGATGGCCCTCTCCCGTGCGCGGTCGCGCGGCGCATGCTGCCTGCATTCGAGACCGGCGCGCGCCGCCTCGGCGCGGTTCTCGACGGGCTCGACACCGCCCGCGTGGAGCTCGAGGACCGGCTGCTCGCGAACGTCAACGAGCCCGAGGACCTGCGTAGAATCGCGCCTTCCGAGGACTTCGAATCGAGGGGGACAGCATGAACTTCCGCAGCTCCTACGCGAAGCTGCCGGCGCAGGATGTCGAGCGTGCGCGCGCCTTCTATCGCGACGTGCTCGGCTTCGAGCCGGCACGCGACCACCAGAGCCATCTCTTCTACGAGTGTGGCGGATCGTCGTTTCTCGTCTTTCCGTCTAGCGGCTCGCCCTCGGGCACGCATGACCAGGTCGGCTTCGTGGTCGACGACGTCGAGGCCGCGGCGGCGGAGCTGCGCAGCCGCGGTGTGGAGCTCGAGACGTACGACGCGCCGCCCGGCTGCAGCTTCCGCGACGGGATCATGGACTACGGCCCCGTCAAGGCCGCCTGGTTCAAGGACAGCGAGGGGAACCTCATCAGCATCGCGCAGTTCGTGGGCGAGTAGGCTCGCCCGGTGAGCGGGGCCTTCCGCGTCGACGGCGGCGCATACGACGACTTCATGGGGCGCTACTCGACGCGCCTCGCGCCGCTGTTCGCCGACTTCGCCGACGCGGGTCCCGGGGCTCGCGTCCTCGACGTCGGGGCGGGCACCGGCGCGCTCACCGCCGAGCTCGTCTCGCGCGGCGCCTCGGTCGCGGCGGCGGACCCGTCGCCGGAGTTCGTCGCCGTCCTGCGCGAGCGCTTCCCGGACGTCGCGGTGCACGAGGCGCCCGCGGAGTCGCTCCCCTTCGGCGCGGGGGAGTTCGACCTCGCGCTCGCCCAGCTCGTCGTCGCCTTCGTGACGGATGCGCCGGCCGCGGTGGCCGAGATGGCCCGCGTGGCACGGCGCGTCGCCGTGTGCATGTGGGGCGTCGCCGAGGTGGACATGTTCGCCGCGATCGACCGGACGACGGCGGCGATCGGCGCCTCGCGCGCCGCCGAGCCGCGCCGCTACCGGACGCCGCAGGAGCTCCACGACCTGCTCGCCCCGCTCGGCCCGGTCGAGTCGTCGGAGCTGGACGTGACGGCCGGCTACCGGGGCTTCGACGAGTTCTGGCAGGCCATGGACCGCGGCGTCGGCCCGGCGGGCCAGTGGCTCGCGTCGCTCGATCCCCAGCGCCGGGAGCGTGCATACGAGGAGCTGCTCCGCCAGCTCGGCAGCCCGTCCGGGCCGTTCGAGCTCGGCGCGCGCGCGTTCGCCGTCGCCGTCACGCCCTCGTGAGCACGGAGCTGCGCTCGGCTCCTGTGCCGACGAGCGTCACCTCGACGTCGAGCTCACGCTCCACGAACTCGACGTAGGTGCGCGCGGCGGCCGGAAGCTCGCCGACGGACGAGCACCCGTCGAGCGGCTCGCTCCAGCCTTCGAGCACCTCGTAGACCGGCTGCGCCGCGTGGAAGTCGCTCTGGTGAGCGGGAAAGTCGCGCGTCTCCGACCCGTCGCGCGTGCGGTAGCGCACGCAGACCGGAAGCTCCGGGAAGTGGGAGAGGACGTCGAGCTTCGTCAGCGCGAGCCGGTCGATGCCGTTCAGGCGGACGGCGTAGCGGAGCGCGACGAGGTCGAGCCAGCCGCATCGGCGCTCGCGGCCCGTCACCGTCCCGTACTCGCCGCCGAGCTCGCGCAGGCGCTCCTGATCCGGCCCCTCGATCTCGGACGGGAACGGCCCCTGCCCCACGCGCGTCACGTAGGACTTGGCGACTCCGACCACGCTGTCGACGCGCGACGGGCCCATCCCGATCCCGACCGCGGCGCCCCCGGCGACCGTCGGCGACGACGTGACGAACGGATACGTGCCGTGGTCGAGGTCGAGCAGCGTGCCGTGCGCGCCGTCGAAGAGGATGCGCTTTCCCGCGCGCAGGGCCTCGCCGACGAGCAGCGACGTGTCCGCGATCATCGGCCGCAGCCGCGCCGCGTAGCCCTCGTACTGCTCGACGAGGCCCTCGAGCTCGATCGGGCGCTCGCCGTACACCCGCTCGAGCCAGAGGTTCTTCTCGGTGAGTGCGACCTCGATCTTCTGGCGGAGGATCTTCGGGTCGAGGATGTCCTGGACGCGGATCCCGAGCCGCATCGCCTTGTCGGCGTAGCAGGGGCCTATGCCGCGCTTCGTCGTGCCGATCGCGAGCTTGCCGAGGCGCCGCTCGCTTGCCTGGTCGATCGCCAGGTGCCAGGGCATGATCAGGTGCGCGTTGCCGGAGAGCCGGACGAGGCCGGTCTCGACCCCGCGGGCGCCGAGGTCGTCGAGCTCCTCGATCAGCACGGGCGGGTCGACGACGCAGCCGGCCCCGATCACGCACTCCTTCCCCTGGAGGATCCCCGACGGGATGTGCTTCAGCTTGTACGTCTCGCCGTCGGCCACGATGGTGTGGCCGGCGTTCGGGCCGCCGTTGTAGCGGCACACGAGGTCGGAGTCGCGGGCGAGCAGGTCGACGATCTTGCCTTTGCCCTCGTCGCCCCACTGCGCGCCCACGATGACGGTGGCGGGCACGGCGGTGAAGTATGCCGCTCGCGAACCTAGGCGGCGTTGCGCTCCACGAGGACCTCGCGGAAGTCCTGCCGCGCGTCGACCTCGACGTCCCGGCAGAGCTTCCGGAGACGGCTGGCGGACGGGCCGCCCAGCCGGCCGGCGAGCTCGCCCCAGGTGCAGTTCGTCGTGACGATCAGCAGCGACCGCTCCTGTTCCCGCTGGTTCAGGATCTGGTAGAGCCGGTCTCGCGCCCAGGGCGACGACCAGTCCTCGGCGCCGAGGTCGTCGAGGACCAGGATCTCGAACCCGCTGGGAGCCGGAGGCGGCTCGCCCTGTCCGTAGCTCTCCCGCAGGGCGTCGAGCCACTGCGGCACGTTGATGAAGAGCGCGGTGCGCGGACGGTCGCTCCAGACGAGCTGGCGGAGCATGGCGACGGCGAGGTGCGTCTTCCCGGCGCCGGGGCGGCCGCGCAGCAGCAGGCCGCGCGACAGATGCGTGCCGGCCCGGTACTCCTTCACCCACTGCCGGCACACCGTGACCGCCGTCTGCGTGCCGGGCGCCGGCTCGAAGTTCTCGAACGTGCAGCCGTCGTAGGCCGACGGAACCCGCACGCGTGCCCAGCGCTCATCGGCTCGGCGCTGCTCGTCGTCGACCTCCTCGGCCGCGCGGCAGAAGCCGCAGTAGCGCTCTGCGGGGAACGTCTGGCCCAGCAGGACGACCTGCTCGGTCTCGAACTCGCGCCCGCAGCCGAGGCAGCGCTCGGCGAGAGGGCTACTGCTGCTGGAGGCTGGCGAACTTGGCATAGCGGCTGATGAAGGCGACGTTGAAGTTCCCGATCGGACCGTTGCGGTGCTTGGCGACGATGACCTCGGCGATGCCCTTCTTCGAGTCGTCGGCGTCGTCGCGGTCGTAGTACTCCTCGCGGTAGAGGAACATCACGAGGTCGGCGTCCTGCTCGATCGAGCCCGACTCGCGCAGGTCGGAGAGCATCGGGCGCTTGTCGTGGCGCTGCTCGGGCGAGCGGTTGAGCTGGGAGAGCGCGACGACCGGGAGATCGAGGTCCTTCGCGATCTCCTTCAGGCCGCGGGAGATCGAGGAGACCTCCTGCAGGCGGCTCTCCTCGCTGCGGCCGGTCGTCATCAGCTGGAGGTAGTCGACGACGATCAGGCCCAGATTCGGCTCGCGGCGCTTCAGCGTCTGCGCGCGGGCGCGCAGCTCGAGCAGGCTGAGCGCCGGCGTGTCGTCGACGTAGAGCGGCGCCGACTCGAGCTGGCCGCACGCCTGCGCGAGGCGCGGCCAGTCGTCCTTCGAGAGCTTGCCGGTGCGGATGTGGTGGGCGTCGACCTTGCCGCGCGAGCAGATCAGCCGCTGCGCGACCTCCTGCCTCGACATCTCGAGGCTGAAGAACGCGCACGGCGTCTGCAGGTCGACGGCGACGTGGTTCGCGATCTCGAGGGCGAAGGCGCTCTTTCCCATCGACGGACGGGCGGCGATGATGACGAGGTTGGCGGGCTGGAAGCCGGCCGTGATCCGGTCGAGGTCCTTGAAGCCGCTCGCGAGGCCCGTCACCTCGGCGCCGGACTCGTAGAGGTGGCTGATCCGCTGGAACGTCTCGACGAGCGTGTCCTTGAAGAGGACGAGCTCCCCCTCGGCGCGGCGCTCGCCGAGCTCGAAGACGAGCTGCTCGGCGCGCGCGACGAGCTCGGCCGGCTCGCCCTCGCGGTCCCAGCCGAGCTGCGCGATCCGGCCGCCGGCCATGATCAGCCCGCGCAGGGTCGCCGTCTCGCGGACGATCTCCGCATAGTGGCGGGCATTCGCCGTGGCGGGGACGAGGCGGGCGAGCTCGTGCAGGCGCACCCGGCCGCCGATCGCGTCGAGCTCTCCGCGCTGCTCGAGCTCGTTCGTGAGCGTGATCGCGTCGACCGGCTCGTTCTTGCCGTAGAGCTGGAGCGCGGCGCGGTAGATCTTGGCGTGGGACTCGCGGTAGAAGTCGCTCGCGTCGAGGATCTCGCTGACCGCGGCGATCGCCCCCGGCGAGATCATCATCGCGCCGAGGACCGACTCCTCTGCTTCCAGATTCTGCGGGGGGACGGCACCGGGGACGGAGGCGGGCGCCGGGACGGGGGCAAGCGACATGCGTGGCGATTCCAGCACGTCGTCCGCCGGCTGGCTAGGGCTCTCGACCCCTGTGGGAATGTCCCTTGTGAACAGGTCTTTTTTGGCCATTTGCAGGAGAAACAGGCAGCATTGCAGGCGCGCCGGACGGCGCACCTGTGTACGAATCGCCTGCTCTCAGCGGGAACTTCCTGCGCAGATCCACAGGCCGTGGACAGCGTGTGAACGTCGCTCTACGATCGCCCGGTGGACGCCTGGCGGGAGCTGTACGAGCCCTGGCGGGCGTCGCTCGAGCTCGCCTGGGAGGCGTATCTGGCCGGGACGATTCCGGTCGGCTCGGTGATCGCGTCGGCGGACGGCACGATCATCTCGCGCGGGCGCAACCGGATCTTCGATCCGCCGGGAGTCGGGCTCGCCGGGTCGCGGCTCGCCCACGCCGAGGTGGATGCGCTGTCCCGGCTCCCGGTGACCGATCGTTACCGCGATCACGTCCTCTACTCGACGCTCGAGCCCTGCCTCCTCTGCACCGCCGCAACACTCGTCGCGACGGTCGGCCGGATCGAATATGCGACCGAGGACCGCTTCGGGGGAGCATGCAACGGCGCGATCGACACCGCCCATTGGCGGCGGAGCGCCCCCGAGATCGCGCCCCCGCTCGGAGGCTGGCCGGGACAACTATCGGCCGCGCTGCAGAGCGCGTTCTGGCGGGCGCACCCCGAGCACCCGCGCTCGGCCGAGATCGTCCAGATGTTCGGGAAGGAGGCGGGGCGAGCGGGCGCTCAGGTGCTCGAGCTCGACGGCATCCCGCCCCGCCTGGACGAGGCGCTGCCGCATCTCCTCGACTGTCTCTAGGTCGCTACTCGTCCGCGAGCGCGGCGTCGGCGTCGGCCCGCCACTCGGGCTCGGGCTCCGGCTCCGATTCGGTGTCGGCCGCCGCTTCGTCGGCCGCCTCGCCCTCGGCGGCCTCGGCGGCGTCGGCCTCGGCGAGGATCTCCTCGAGCTCGACCGACGGCTCGGGAGCGGCAGCTTCCTCCTCGGCGCGCTCGGCTGCCTCCAGCTCCGCGAGCTCCTCGTCGGACGGCAGCTCGCCGCCCTCGGGGACGACCTCCGTCTTCACGTCGACGCGCACGTCCTCGAACAGGCCGATCGGGACGTCGTAACGGCCGATCCGCTTGATCGGATCGGTCTCGATCTTGCGCCGGTCGACGCGGATCTTCTGCGAGCTCCAGATCTCGTCGGCGATGTCGGTCGGCGTGACCGAGCCGAAGAGGGAGCCGGTCGGGCCCGCCTTGACCTCGAACCGGAGCACCGTCTTCGAGAGCGTCTCCGCGATGTCGTGCGCCTGCTCGGCCGTCTTCGCCTCGTGGCGCGCGCGCAGCGTGTCGCGCTTCTGCAGCTCGGCCACGCGCCCGGGCGTCGCCTCCTCGGCGAGCCGCCGGGGCAGGAGGAAGTTGCGGGCGTAGCCGCGCGCGACCGAGACGACGTCGCCGCGGAGGCCGACGTGCTCGACGTCGGAGAGGAGGATGACCTCCATCTCAGCGCTCCCCGCGGTCGCGGTCCCTGTCGCCGCGCTCGCGCCGGCCGCCGCGCTCGCCGCTCTCCGAGCCCTCGGCGACGTACGGCAGCAGCGCCATCTCGCGCGCCCGCTTCACGGCGGTCGCCACCTGCACCTGGTGCCGGCGACAGGCGCCGGTGATGCGGCGGCTGCGGATCTTCCCCTTCTCGGAGATGTAGCGGCGCAGCTGGTTCACGTTCTTGTAGTCGATCTCCGCGATCTTCTCCTTGCAGAAGAAGCAGTTGCGACGCCTGATCTGCCCCGCGGGACCGCCGGGCCGCCTTCGCTGTTGCTGCTGACTCTTCTCTCTGGCCATGCCTCTCCTAGAACGGGATGTCGTCGTCGGCCGCCGCCGGGAAGTCGGCGCTCTCCTGCTGCGCGGCCCCCGCGGGCACGAACTGGTTGCCGCCGTCGCCGTCGCCGCGGCTGCCGAGGAACTGGATCGTGTCGGCGATGATCTGCACGGCCTGTCGCTTGCCCGAGCCGTCGGTCGCATCCCACTCGCGCCAGTCGAGCCGGCCGTCGATGCCGACCGGGCGGCCCTTCGAGAGGTATTGCGTACAACTCTCGGCCTGGTTGCCGAAGACGGAGACGTCGAAGTAGTTGGGCTTGTCGACCCAGTTGCCCGACTCATCTCGCCGGCGGCTGTTCACCGCCACACGCAGGCTGCAAACCGGTGTGCCGCCGGGGGTGTGCCGCAACTCCGGATCCTTCGTCAGGTTGCCTACGAGAACGACGCGGTTGATGTTCGCCATGTCTCTACTCCTCTTCCTCGCCGGACTGCTCTTGCGCTTCCTCTTCCGCGCCAGCGTACTCCGGCTCGTCGCCGTCGGAAACGGTCGCTTCGGGCTCCGCCGTTTCCGGCCTGACCGCTTCGGGCTCGGCCGTTGCAGCGGGGGCCGCGACAGGCGCAGCGGCCTCGTCGCGCGGCGCGCTCGTGCGGGAGCCCGCGATGTGGCGCGTCGCCAGGTGACGCAGCACGGCGTCCTCGATCTTGAGCACGCGGGAGATCTCCTCGAGCGTCGCCGCCTCGGCGTCGAACACGACGAGGTGGTAGACGCCCTCCTCCTTGTGCGCGATCGGATAGGCGAGCCGCCGCCGCCCCCAGGCGTCGTGGCTGTGCCAGGCGCCGCCGTTCTTCTCGACGAGCTCGCGCGTGCGGGCGACGATGTCCTCCTGCCGGGCCTCGGCACGCTCGGGGTCCAGCATGAGCAGGATCTCGTAGGTCGTCACGTCCCGATGTCCTCCCTTCTTCCCATGGTCTCGATGTCGGCCCCGACTGCCGGCGCCGCTCGGGACTGAACGGCGCGATGACGGGGCAGGAAGCGGCGGTCACTGTAGCATCGCCGCCATGCGCCGCCTCACCGCGTGGATCGGCGGAGCCCTCGGGGGGATCGCTGCCTACCGGTTCCTGCGCGGCCGGCACGCGGCGCCGCTTCCGGCGGAGGCCGAGGCTCCTCCCGAGTCCGACGATCGCGCCGACGAGCTGCGCGCGAAGCTCGCAGAATCCCGAGCCGCGGAGCCCGTCACCGAGGAGCCTGCTCCGGCCGAGGCCGAGGCCGAGGCCGAGGCTGAGAAGGTCCGGGAACCCGAGCCGGAGTCGCCCGACGAGCGCCGCCGGCGCGTGCACGAGGAAGGCCGCGCCGCCCTCGACGAGATGAAGCCCGAGTAGGCGACCGCAACAGGAGGGCCCGCTCGCGCGGGCCCTCCAGCCGGGGTCAGTGTTCTCGAGCTACGGCGCCACCTGCACCTGAACGCCCCTTCCATTCCACGTCAGCGGGACGTTGAGCGGGAAGAGCGGTATGAGCTCGGACGTGACGATCATCGTGAACGTGTTCGAGTGTCGCTGGTCCGAGATGCGGTAGTCCGCCGTGGCCAGCCCGCCGACGATGCTCACCCCGTCCATCTCGATCGTCCCGTTCGAGTCGCTCCAGGACGTGAGCTCACCCGACGTGTGGGCCGCCCCGTTCGTCCCGCCGGGGTTGCCTCCCGCGGACTCGTGGATGCAGTCGGTGTTCTGGTAGTCGCTCGCCTGGCCCGGGCCAAGGGCAGCCCAGAACCAGAAGTTGCCGCCGTGCACGTCGTTGGCGCTGATCTCGACCTGGAACTGCGTGCCGCGCCCGTAGTCCGCGCGGGCCGTGGTCGCGGCTCCGGCGAGTACCGCGATCGCCGCCAGAACAGCGATCAGCCCAATCAGTACGATCCTGCCAAGCCCCCTTCTCATTGCGGTCACCTCCGAGAGAGTGGACCCCGCGGCCTCGGATTCGCGGGAAACTAGGTTGCATCCGCAACGAAGTCAACCCCTGCTGAGGCGGCAAGCGCTGGGAGAACGGAGCGGCGCCGGAGTCGAACCGACCTAGCCGTGGGTTGCACGACCGTACGGGTTTTGAAGACCCGCTGGGCCACCGGGCCCGGCCGCTCCGCCGCGAGCGTACCGAGCGAGGATCGGGCTACTTGTCGCCTTCGAGGTAGTGCGAGTCCCAGCCCGCGGGCTTGTAGCCGGTGCCCGGCGGGCCGGCGCCGACCGAGAGCACGAGCGTTCCGGGCTCCCGCGCCGTCGCGGCGCGGGTCGCCGACGGGTCGATCCACACGCACGTCCCGGCCGGTGCGTCCACGTCCTCGCCGCCGATCGTGAAGGAGGCGTGGCCGTCCACCGTGTAGTAGAGCTCCGGCTCCCCGTCCTCCGCATGGTCGTGCTCGGGGATGAGCGTCCCGTCGTCGCGCCCGCGCCAGAGGTTGATGCCGAAGGTCTCGATTCCGAAGTGGTGGCGGACCGGGATCCAGTGCGGCCACTGCCTAGACGCGATCTCGTCGATGTGCGCCTTCTCGTATGCAGCCATGCAGCGACCCTATTCCCCTGCGAGCTGCCTGAACAAGGCCTCGGGCGGCAGGTCCGCGAGCGAGTCGAGGACGAGGTCGGCGCCCGCCTCCTCGAGCCCGAGGTCGCGCGTGACCTCGTTCGGGACGGCGACGCAGAAGAGGCCGGCCGCTTTCGCCGCCAGGACGCCGTTCGGCGAGTCCTCGAACGCGACCGCCTCGTCGGCGGCCACCCCCAGCGCCGCGAGCGCCTCGAGATAGAGCGTGGGCGAGGGCTTCGCGCGGGCCGGGTCCCGGTCGGCCGTGCAGATCGCGTCCCACCCGACCGCCTCCTCGAGCCGCTCGAGGTGCATGTCCACCCAGTCGCGACTCGAGCTGGACACGATCGCGCGTCTCAGCCCGTGGCGCCGCGCCGCCGCGAGGTACTCCGCGATGCCGGGCCGGAGCTCCTCGGCCTCGATGAGCGCGATCTCGTGCGCGTAGCGCCGCTCGTTCAGCGCCTCCCGCTCGAGCGGCTCGCCGACGAGCTCCTCGAGGTGCGCCATCGGGTCCCACGGGGCGTGGGTCGTGCCGACGAGCGTCGCCCAGAGGTCGGCCGGCAGCTCGCGGCCGTGCTCGCGGTAGAGGAGCTCCCACCCGGCGCGCGAGGCGAGCTCGGTGTCGAGCAGGAGACCGTCGAAGTCGAACAGGAAGGCGCGGATCCGCATGCGCGGTCAGAGTACGGGCGTGGCGATCCTGGGCGTCGACGTGGGCGGCACGTTCACCGACGCGGTGCTCGTCGAGGAGGGACGCGTCCGGACGGCCAAGGTGCCGACGGCGGCACGACAGGAGGAGTCGGTGATCGCCGCGGTGCGGGCCGTGGGCGCCGGCGGGGTGACGCGCTTCGCCCACGGGACGACCGTCGCCACGAACGCGCTCCTCGAGCGGCGCGGCGCGCGCACGGCGTACGTCGGCAACGCGGGCTTCGAGCACCTCCTCCATCTGCGCCGCCAGGCACGCGCCCACCTCTACCGCCTCTGCGCCGAGCACCCAGAGCCGCTCGTGCCGCTCGATCGCTGCCACGGCGTCCGCGGCCGGATCGGGCCGGAAGCGGAGCTCGACCCGGTCGACCTCGGCTCGCTGCCCGACCTCGGCGACGCCGAGGCCGTCGCCGTCTGTTTCCTCTTCGCGTTCCGCGATCCGTCGCACGAGCAGGCGGTCGCGGCCGAGTTGCGGCGGCGCCATCCCGGTGTCCACGTCGTCGCGTCACACGAGGTCGCACCGGAGTTCCGGGAGTACGAGCGCGCCTCGACGACGGCGGCGGACGCGTACCTCGCGCCGGTCGCGGCCCGCTACCTGCGTGCCCTCGCGGATGCCGCGATCGGCGCGGGATTGCCGGAGCCCGTGGTGATGCTCTCCTCCGGCGGCGTCCTTCCGGCGGACGAGGCCGCGGCGCATCCGGCGCGCCTGCTCGTCTCCGGGCCCGCCGGCGGGGTCGTCGGCGCGGGTCTGGTGGCGCGCCGGGCAGGCTTCGACGACGCGATCGCCTTCGACATGGGCGGCACCTCGACCGACGTCTGCCTCCTCCCCGGAGGCCGGGCCGAGCGGGTGTCCGAGCGCGAGGTCGGAGGCCTGCCGGTGCGGCTGCCGTCGGTGGACGTGCACACGGTCGGCGCCGGCGGCGGCTCGCTCGTGCGTCGAGACGCCGGCGGCGCGCTGCGGGTCGGGCCCGAGTCGGCGGGGGCGGATCCCGGCCCTGCGTGCTACGGGCGGGGAGGCGGGCCGACGGTGACCGACGCGAACCTCCTGCTCGGACGGCTGCCCGAGGAGCTGCCTGGCGGCCTCGTCCTCGATCGTGACGCCGCGGCGGCCGCGCTCGACGGGATCGATCCTGCGGCGGTCGTCGAGGTGGTGAACGCCGAGATGCTGCGCGCGCTGCGCGTCGTCTCGGTCGAGCGGGGACACGACCCGCGCGAGTTCGCGCTCGTCGCGTACGGCGGCGCCGGGCCGCTCCACGCGTGCGCGCTCGCCGAAGAGTTGGGGATGGAGGCGGTGCTCGTGCCTGCCGCCGCCGGGGTGCTCTCCGCGCTCGGGCTCGCGGCGGGAGACGAGCGGCGCGACCGCGTGGTCTCCTACGTCCGGCCGCTCGAAGAGGTCGACGCGCTGCCGCCGGAAGGCGAGGCAGACCTCCGCTACCGGGGCCAGTCCTTCGAGCTGGCCGTGCCGCTCGGCGACGATCTTGCCGAGCGCTTCCACCGCGCGCACGAGGAGCGGTACGGCTACGCCGACCGGGGGAGGGGGGTCGAGCTCGTCGCCGTCCGCACCGCCGAGGTCGCGCACGGCCCGGAGCTGGAGCTGCCGAGCGAGGAGCCGCAGCGCGTGTCCGGACCGGCCTTGGTCGCACTGGAGGGGTCGACCCTCTGGATCGCCCCCGGGTGGGAGGGGGTTAGGGATGGTTCCAGCTGGGTCGTGACGCGTGGGTGACATGATCGCACCGATTCAGCTCCAAGTCATCGGCGCGGCGTTGCGGTCGATCGCCGAGGAGATGGGCGCCGTGCTGATCCGCTCCTCGTTCTCCGCCAACATCAAGGAGCGGCGCGACTGCTCGACCGCGCTGTTCGACGGGAGAGGCCGGATGATCGCGCAGGCGGAGCACATCCCCGTCCACCTCGGCGCGATGCCCGACGCGGTCGCCGCCGTGATGGCGCTCGGGCTCGAGCCGGGCCAGGTCGCGATCCTCAACGACCCGTACACCGGCGGCACGCACCTGCCGGACGTGACCATCGTCTCGCGCACCGCGCTCGGCTTCGCCGTCTCGCGGGCGCACCACGCGGACGTCGGCGGCATGGAGCCGGCGTCGCTGCCGGCGTTCTCGACCGAGCTCTACCAGGAGGGCCTGATCATCCCGCCGACGCCTCTGACCGACGAGGTCGTGCAGC
>DATCYP010000063.1:0-2250 GCA_036526375.1 Gaiellaceae bacterium
GCGGTCGCGAGCGCATCGCCCTTCGGCAGCTCTCGCAGGATCCGCGCGGTCTCGGCGGCCATCCGGACCTCGGCTCGCGCGACGGCCCGCCGGCGCATCGGCTCCTTGGCGCCGACGTCGACCATCCGTACGGCGCCCGACTCGTCCACGTGCGACAGGTCTTCCATCACGCTGATCGTACGGCGTCGAGGTCGGCCAGCTGTGCGTCGATCCACTCGCGGATGTCATGTGCGCGGACATGCGTGCGGATGGCGTCGGCCCGCCGGCGACGCTCGGCCGGCTCCAGCACGAGCGCGTCGTGCAGCGCCTCGGCCTGCCCGACCACGTCGAGAGGGTTCACGCTCAGCGCCCATTCGCCCAGCTCCTCGTGCACTCCCGCGTTCTCGGACAGGACGAGAGCGCCGTCGTGCTCGTTCACGAGAAACGCCTCCTTGGCCACGAGGTTGAGCCCGTCGAAGACGGGATTCACGAGCAGCACGTCGAACTGCTTGTAGCCCGCGACAGAGCGAAAGAAGTCGTCGGCGATGTCAAGCTCCACGGGCTGCCAGTCCTCTCGGCCGAAGCGATCGTTCACCTCCCGGACGGCAGTCTCGACAGCGGCCGCGTACTCGGCGTACTCCGGGATGTCCTGCCGCGACGGCGCGAGGAGCGCCGTCATCCCGACACGCCCGTGCAGCTCGGGATGACGCTCGAGGAGCAACGCAAACGCGTGAAAGCCGCGCACCGCGTTCTTCGAGGGATCGGTCCGGTCGACCCGCAAGACGAGCTGCTCGGGACGCCGCTCGACGAGCGCGGCCTCTCGCTCGAGCACCGCCGGGTCGTCCCGCAGCCGCCCGAACTCTTCGGCGTCGACCCCGATCGGCCGCGCGACGACGCGCGTCGTGTGACCGAGGTGCTCCACCGTTCCCGTGGTTCCGTCCACCCGCGCCCCGAGCAGTCGCTCCACCGCGCGCAGGAACGCCTGCCGCCACCGGTCCGTGTGGAAACCGACGACGTCGTTCGCGAGCAGCCCTTCGTGCACCGCGACGCGTAGCTCCTCGGGCATGGCGTGCCAGTAGTCCGGCTCGGGCCACGGGATGTGGATGAAATGCGAGGTGACGACGTCCGGTCGCGCCTCCCGCACGAGGCGAGGCGCGAGGTAGAGGTGGTAGTCGTGGAACATGACCGCCGCGCCGGGCTCCCGCTCGAGCTCCTCGAGCGTCGCCTTCGCGAATGCCTCGTTCACGGGCACGTAGCCGGCGCTCCAGGCTTCGTGCAGCATTGGATCGAAATCCGGCGCCGAGCCGAGGCCCCACAGGTAGTGCTGGAGGAACCAGAGAGTCGGGTTGGCGACGACGTTGTAGAAGCGCCGGTACGCGGCCTCCTCATGAACGACGAGGCGCAGCCGATAGGCAGCGCGCCTCGTCGTCTCCTCGAGAAACGACCCGCCGCGCTCGACCGCCACGGCCCGGTCCTCGTCGCTCATGGCACTCGCGACCCACGTAACGTCGTGATGAGCGAGCAAGCCGCCGAGAGCGGTGACGACCCCACCCCCACCTCGCCGAGCCACACGTTCGCCGGCTGCGTCACGGCCGTACGCCACCGGAGCGCGATTGAAGACGACGAGGAGCTTACGTCGGTTCGTTGTCGATGTTGACAACGATCAAGAGGGTTGGTGCAGCCGCTTCGCGAACCGAAGACGCGAGCCCCGAACCCCTGGCTGAGAGCTGAGCTCGAACTCGTCGGCGATCGTCCGGATGATCGCGATGCCCAGCCCGCCTTCCGTGAGCTCGTCACCTTCGAGCAGCGGCGGGCGCGCAGGATCGAATCCTTCGCCGTCGTCGACGACCTCGATCGCAAGTGCGTCATGGCTGAGCTCATAGGAGATCGAGACGAAGCCGCCTTCGCCCGCGTATGCGTGGCGGACCGAGTTCGACACCGCCTCGGTCAGGGCGAGCTTGAGATCCGCAAGCAGCTCGTCGGACAGCTCCACGATGTCGGCGAGGCCGCGGAGCGCGAGCCGAGCGAGGGCGATGTACTCGGCCCGAGCGGGGATCCGGAGGCGGACGGTTCGCATCCCCTCGAGCTCTTCGCCTGCCGCCTCGACCAGTGCCGCCTCGCCCATTGTCGCTCGCTACCTTCCCGTAGTTTTCGGGTCCTAAACCCGCCGATTTCTACCAGTAGCGCGCACGCTGTCGGCCCGGCCATCGCCCGATGTTTACTGCTCGATCCTCGCGTTCCCTTCCGGGCCCCAGACCTAACCACTCCGTT
>DATCYP010000064.1:0-12551 GCA_036526375.1 Gaiellaceae bacterium
GACGGGACCGCGACAGACTCACAGTCCTCTCGCCCGGGGCTAGCCGTCGAGCAGCGCTTCGAAGCGGGAGGCGTCGTCGAACGGGCCGATCACGGCGAGCCGCAGGCGATCCGTTGCGATCAGCTCCGACGCGACCCGCGCCACGTCGTCGCTCGTCACCGCGTCGACGCCGCGCAGCACCTCCTCGGGGTCGGGGAGGCGCCGCTCGAGGACTTCCTTCCGCAGCCCGAACATCATCAGTCCCTGGGGGCTCTCGAGCTGGAGGACGAAGCGACCCTTGGCGAAGTTGCGTGCCTTCTCGAGCTCGTCCGCCGGCAGCGGCTCGGTTGCGATCTTGCGGAGCTCCGTGGCGATCGTCGCCACGGCGTCGTCGATGCGGGCGATGTCCACGCCCGCCTGCGTGTAGAGCGTCCCCGCGTCGGTGTAGCTGTGGTTGAGCCCGTAGACGTAATAGGCGAGCCCGCGCCGCTCGCGAACCTCGCTGAAGAGGCGCGACGACATCCCGCCGCCGAGCGCCGTCGCGAGGAGCTGGATCGCATAGCGGTCGGGATGGTCGAGCGGCAGGCTGTGCACGCCGAGTGACACATGCGCCTGCTCGGACTGCTTCGTGTGGACGCGGACGCGGCCGTTCGCGTACGGCGAGACCGGCTCCGGCTCGCCGGTCTCGGCGTTCTCGAGGTCGCCGAGCAGCTCCTGCGCCCGCTCGAGCAGGCCGTCACCGACACGGCCCGCGACGCCGAGCACCATCCGCGACGGCTTGTACCAGCGGCCGAGGTAGCTCATGAACGTGTCCCGCGTCGCGTCGCGGATCGTCTCCTTGCGGCCGATGATGTCCCGGCCGAGCGGCTGATCGCCCCAGAGAAGCTGCTCGTAGACGCCGCCGATGAAGTCGCGCGGCGTGTCGTAGTACATGTTCATCTCCTCGACGATCACGCCCTTCTCGCGCTCGATCTCCTCGGCGAGGAACCTGGCGTTCCGGAGCATGTCGACGAGGACGTCGAGCGCCACGTCGCGGTGCTCGGCCGCGCACTTGACGTAGTACGTCGTGGTCTCCTTGCCCGTGAAGGCGTTGAACTCGCCGCCGATCGCGTCGATCGCGCCCGCGATCTCCCGGGCGCTCGGCCGTTTCTCGGTGCCCTTGAAGAACATGTGCTCGGAGAAGTGCGCGATCCCGCTCGCGTCGTCCGTCTCGTAGCGGGAACCGGCGGCCAGCATCACGATCACGGCGACCGACTGCGCGTGCGGCAGATCGGCCGTGAGGACGCGCAGGCCGTTGTCGAGCGTGTCGCGTTGGAACATCGTCACCCCTCCCGATCGTATAGAGCTATCCCTCGTGCACGGCGAGCAGACGAGACGGGCCATCGCGGCGCAGCCCGAGTGGCTGGTGCAGGTGCCGACCGACCGGCGGTTCCCGGACGGCGCGCGGCTCCTCTTCACCGGCTGCGGGACGTCGTTCCACGCGGCCATGACCGGCGGCGATGCCGTGCAGGCGCTCGAGCTCGCGCTGCAGCCGGAGCGCGAGGCGGACCTGCTCGTGCTCGTCTCGCACGAGGGCGAGACGCCGCTCACGCTGGAGGCCGCGCGCGCCTGGCGCGGCCCGCGCTGGCTCGTCACCGGGCGGGCGGACGGGCCGATCGCGGAGCTGTGCGACGAAGTCGTCGTCTGCACGCCGGAGATCGAGGACAGCTGGTGCCACACCGCGAGCTATACGTGCGCGGTGGCCGCGATCGCGGCGCTGCACGGCGAGGACGTCGCGTGGCTGCCGGTCGCCGTCGAGGAGGCGCTGGCGGCGTCGCTGCCACGGGTCGGGGAGCAGGAGCGGTTCCTCGTCGCGGGTGCGGGCCGTGAGCTCCCGACGGCTCACGAGGCGGTGCTGAAGCTGCGCGAGGGCGCCTGGGTGGCGGCCGAGCCGTACGAGACCGAGCAGCTCCTGCACGGCTACCTCGCCGCGGTGGACGAGTCGGTGCGAGCCTTCGTCCTCGAGGGGGAGGGCGTCGCGGCGGAGCGGGCGGCGGCCGCCGCTGCGGCGCTGCGCGAGCTGGGTTGCGACGTCGACCTGCTCCCGACACGGCACCCCGTCGTCGACATCGTGCTCTTCCAGCGCCTCACGGTCGAGCTCGCCGGGCGGCGCGGGCGCGAGCCGGACCGGATCCGCCGCCACGATCCGCGCTGGATCGCGGCCGCGAAGGCCGCGAAGGCCGACAACGCCGCCTAGCTAGACCTCGGCGAGCGCGGCGAGGAGGCGGTCGACCTCCTCGAACGTGTTGTAGTGGACGAATCCCGCCCGCACCGCGCCGCCGGGCTGCAGGCCCAGCCGCGTCATGGCCTCGACCGCGTAGTAGTCGCCGTCCCAGACCGCGATCTGTCGGGCCGCGAGAGCTTCGGCGACCGCGCGGGGAGCGTGGCCCTCGACGTTGAAGGCGAAGGTCGGCACCCGGCCGTCCATCGTTTCGGGTCCGTACAGCGTGCAGGGCGCCGGCAGTCCGTCGAGGAACCGCTGTCCGAGCGCGCGCTCGTGCGCCTGGATTGCGTCCCAGCCGACCTCGTCCACGTATTCGACGGCGGCCACGAAGCCCGCGAGCAGCTCGTGCGCGAGCGTCCCGGTCTCGAAACGGCCTCCGACCGGCTCGTCCGCCGCCGGCCGCACCTTGTACGGCCGCCAAGAGCGGAGAAGCTCCTCCCGTCCGTAGGCGATCCCGAGGTGCGGGCCGAAGAACTTGTACGGCGAGCAGAGAAGGACGTCGACGCCGAGCGCCGCGACGTCGATCGCCCGGTGTGGGGCGTAGTGGACGGCGTCCGCCCACGCGAGCGCCTCTGCGCCGTGCGCGAGCTCGACGACGCGTGCCGCGTCCGTCTTCGTGCCGAATGCGTTCGCGGCGAGCGGGAACGCGACGACGCGCGTGCGCTCCGTCAGCTTCCGCTCGAGGTCGGCGAGGTCGAGCGTCGTGTCCTCGCGGATCTCGACGAAGTCGACGCGTAGCCCGAGGTCGTGCGCGAGCTCGAGCCAGGGCGCGACATTCGCGTCGTGGTCGAGGCGGGTGACGAGGATCTCGTCGCCGGTCTCGAGCGCGCGGCCGAGCGCACGGGTGAGCGCGAAGTTGAGCGTCGTCATGTTCTGGCCGAATGCCGTCTCCTCGGCCCGGCAGCCCAGAAAGCCCGCGGCGGTGGTATGCGCGCGCTCGACGAGCTCGTCGCTGCGCCGGCTGGCGGCGAAAGCTCCGCCGAGGTTTGCGTTCGACTCCCGCAGGTAGCCGCCGATCGCGTCGATCACGGTCTGCGGGCACTGCGTCCCGCCGGGCCCGTCCAGGAACGCGACCCCGGACGCGAGGGCCGGGAAGCGAGCCCGCACGGCGTCGATGTCGATCGTGGCCGAGGCCATCTAGCCCTGCTCGAGCGGCGCCATCGTCAGCCCTCGCTCCCGCAGTTGCTCCCAGTAGAGCTCCGCCTGCTCGCGCAGGCCGGACCAGACGACCGCCTGACCCGAAGCGTGGATCCGGTTCGCCAGCTGCATCCCACCGTCGTACGAGACGCCCGGGATCACGGCCGAGAGCGCGGCGGCGACACCCTGGAAGGTGTTGTGGTCGTCGTTGAGGACGATCACGAGCCAGGGCCGGCCGAGGTCGGTTCCGTCGCCGCGGTCGAGCCGCTCCCGCGGGGGTGTCAGCGTCTCGCTCACGGGTCGATCGGCCGGCCGTTCACGACCCATCGATAGCCCGGCTTGGCGGTGAGGGACGAGCCGACGAAGCAGTCGCGCTCGGCGAGGGCCAGCAGCTCGTCGAGCACCTCGGGCTCGGGCTCGAGCGCCGCGACGAGCTCGACGTCCGTCTCGACGAGCGCGTACCGGCCGTCGGTCTCCCGTTTCGTCACGAGGGTCCGGCCGATTCCCGACGCCGAGCGAACATCGACGCCCTTCCGTTCCGCGTGGTGGCGGAGGCTCTTGAGCGAGCAGTGCACGAGCGCCGCGAGCAGCAGGTGCTCGGGCGACCAGGCCGCCGGCACGTCGAGGGCGACGCCCTGCTCCTCCCTGAGCTCGCCGGCCGCCGTGAGCTCGACCGCGTATCGCAGCTGTTTCGCCCGAACGGCCATGGCCCGACATGGTCTCAGATGCCCGCCTCCGTCCGGGACGCGTCGTACGCTGCGGCACGTGCGGCGGCTGCGTACGCTGTCGGAGACGGAGTGCTATGTCCGCTTATACGGCGGCTGGAATCCGACGGTGACCCTTGTGACGATCGAGCCGCGGCGCCCGCGCTACGAGTCGGCGGTGTCGGGCGAGGATCTGCGCCGGGAATTCGAGGCGCGCATCGAGGCCCGGACGGAGGAGCTCATCGCCGAGCTCGACGCGGGCGAGGCCGCCGCCGAGGCCGCGTAACCTCGCGCCGGCGAACCGGCACGAAGCTGCGAACCCGCGGTGACGGCTCGTCGCCTACCGTTCGCAAAGGGAGACTCGCTCCCCCATTGGGGGAAGACGTGGCTCACGCAGAGGACATGGCCGGATCGGACGCGACGCCGAGCGACGTGCCCGACGTCCTCGCTCCCGACCTTCGAGTCGTCTTCGTCGGGATCAACCCGGGCCGGGTTTCCGCCGCGGCGCGGGCGCATTTCGCCAACCCGCGCAACGACTTCTGGCGCCTGCTCCACGCTGCGCAGCTGACCTCGCGTCTGTACGAGCCGCACGAGCAGTTCGCCCTGCTCGACGAGGGGATCGGCGTCACGAACGCCGCCTACCGCACGACGCCCGGCTCGGGCGACCTGCGGCGCGCCGACTTTGCGGGCTCCGCCGAGCGCCTCGGACGGATCGCCCGCGACCTGCGGCCGCGTTGGCTCGCATTCGTGGGCAAGGAGGCGTTCCGCGGCACCTTCGGCACTCGCCCCGACCTCGGCCCGCAGCAGGCCGTCCTCGGCGAGACGAAGCTCTTCGTCCTCCCGTCCACATCTCCCGCCAACGCGGCCGTGCCCTGGGACGAGCGACTCCGCTCGTTTCGCGAGCTCGCGCTGCTCGTGGACTAGCTTCGCCAGCGATTGGTGATCGGCGTCCGCCGGTCGCGGCCGAACGCCTTCGGACGCAGGCGCACCCCGGGAGGCGCCTGCCGCCGCTTGTACTCCGCGCGGTCGATGAGCGCGACTGCGCGCGCCACGACGTCAGGATCGAACCCGTCCGCGCTCAGCTCGTCGAGCGAGCGGTCCTCCTCGACGTAGGCCTCGAGCACCCGGTCGAGCTCCGAATACGGCGGCAGCGAGTCCTCGTCGAGCTGACCCTCGCGCAGCTCCGCGCTCGGCGGGCGGTCGATGGTCGACTGTGGAACGAGCTCGCGTCCCGCCCGCTCGTTCAGGTGACGCGCGAGCCGGAACACGTCTGTCTTGAACACGTCCTTGAGGAGCGCGAACCCTCCGGCCATGTCCCCGTAGAGCGTCGCGTAGCCGACCGACAGCTCCGACTTGTTCCCGCTCGCGATGAGCAGCCAGCCGAACTTGTTCGACAGCGCCATCGCGAGCGTCCCTCGGATCCGGGCCTGGAGGTTCTCCTCGGCGACGTCCGCGTCGCGCTCCGCGAACGACGCGGCCAGGACGTCCGTGTACGCCTCGACCATCGGTTCGATCGGGAGCTCCCGGAAGTCGCAGCCGAGGTTCTCCGCGAGCCGGCGCGCGTCTTCGCGAGTCCCCTCCGACGAGTAGCGGGAGGGCATCGAGACGCAGTGGACGCGTTCCGGCCCGAGGGCCTCGACGGCGAGTGCGGCGGTGACCGCCGAGTCGATCCCTCCGGAGACGCTGACGACGACCGCGTCGAAGCCGTTCTTCGCCACGTAGTCGCTCAGCCCGAGCACGAGTGCGCGCCGCATCTGCTCGACGTCGTCGTCGAGCGCCGCGAGCACCGCACCCTCCGGACGCCCGAGGTCGACGACGAGCAGCGTCTCCTCGAAGCCGACCGCCCGAGCGAGCACGCTGCCGTCGCTCTCGATGACCAGGGAGTGCCCGTCGAAGACGAGCTCGTCCTGGCCGCCGACCGTGTTGCACAGCGCGACACGAACGCCGCTCTCCTGGGCTCGGGCGGAGAAGATGGCCTCGCGTTCCTGTACCCGCCCGACGTGGAACGGGGAGGCCGAGAGGTTGACGACGAGCTCCGCCCCCGCCGAGACGAGCTCGGTCGTCGGCGGCCCGGGAATCCACATGTCCTCGCAGATCGTGATCCCGACCTTCGTCCCCGCGACGTCGACGAACGCGAGCTCGTGGCCGGGCGCGAAGTAGCGCTTCTCGTCGAAGACGCCGTAGTTCGGCAGATGCCACTTCCTGGCCCAGCCGGTGACGCCGCCTCCGGCGCAGATCGCGCACGCGTTGTAGAGGTCGCCGTCGTGGAGCGGCGCGCCGACGAGCGCGACGATGTCTCGTGTCTCGGCGGCGATCCGCTCGAGCGACTCGCGGGCGGCGCGCACGAAGCCGGGCCGCAGGAGCAGATCCTCGGGCGGATAGCCCGTCACCGCGAGCTCCGGGAGGACGACGAGGTCGGCGCCGGCGGTCCGGGCCTCCTCGACGCGAGCGAGGATCAGGTCGCGGTTGCCGTCGAGGTCACCGACGGTCGGGTCGATCTGCGCGAGGGCGAGCTTCACAGGTTTTCGATTATAGGTCGAAAACCTATGGCCGTCGGAGCCGAATCGCGTTCCAGTCGTGCTCGAGGATCTCGCTCATACGCCCGCGGAGCGCTTCGGGTGGGTCGTGCTCGGCGTGGAGGTAACGGCCCGAGAGGGCGTCGTACTCGCCCGACGCGAGCGCCCGCACGAGCTGCGGGGCGCACTCCGGGGGAGTCCAGGCCGCGTCGTCCGGGAAATGGCCCTCGGTCATCGCCGTGCGTACCAGGCCGGGGCTGATCACGAAGACGGGGATCCGGTCGGCGAGCGCGTTCGCGAGTGTCTCGCCGTAGCGGCAGACGGCCGCCTTCGACGAGGTGTAACTCGTATCGGTCGCGCCGGGAAGGTAGGAGGCGCCGCTGCCGACGATCACGATCCGGCCGGAGCCGCGCTCGAGCATCCCGGGGATGACCGCGTTGCAGCAGAGGTGGACGCCGAGGACGTTCACCTCGAACACCCGCCACCACTCGGCGGGATCGAGCTCCCACGAGACGCCGCGGTTGCCGGTGCCCGCGTTCGCGACGAGGAGGTCGACCGGCCCCAGCTCGGCGAACCAGCGCTCGACGTCCTCACGTCGCGTCACGTCTCCCACGAGGGCGCGGCCTCCGGTCGCGGCCGCGACGCTCTCGACCTGCTCGGCGGTCCGCCCACTGACGGCGACCTCCATCCCGGCCCCCGCGAGCTCGCGCGCGATGTTTTCCCCGATCCCGCGCCCGCCGCCGGTCACGACCGCCCGCTGCCCGCTCAGCTCGGCCACGGCAGCAACTCTAGTCCGATCGAGCTAAGTTAGCGTGCGCTAACCTAGTGGACGCTAACTTCCGGACGAGGAGACTGGGTGAGGGCAAGAGTACTGGCCGTCCTGACGGCCGAGGAGAACCGCAAGTGGCTGACGCTCGCCGCCGTTGCGTTCGGCCTCTTCATGATCATGCTCGACAACACGGTCGTGAACGTCGCGCTGCCGACGATGGAGAAAGATCTCCACGTCAAGCTGTCGCAGCTCGAGTGGGTCGTGACCGCATACGCCCTCACGTTCGCCGCGCTGCTGATCACCGGCGGCAAGCTCGCCGACCTCTATGGCCGTCGGCGCATCTTCGTGCTCGGACTCGTCGTCTTCACGCTCTCCTCGCTCGCCTGCGGACTCGCTCCGAGCGCCGGCTTCCTGATCGGCGCACGCGCGGTCCAGGGTGCAGGGGCGGCCCTCATGAACCCCGCGACGCTCTCCATCATCACCGCGACCTTCCCGCCGAAGGAGCGTGGGCAGGCGATCGGGATCTGGGCCGGCGTCTCCGCGCTCGCCCTGGCGATCGGCCCCCTCGCAGGCGGGCTCATCACCGAGAACCTCAGCTGGAACTGGATCTTCTTCGTCAACGTCCCGGTCGGCGCGCTCGGGATCGTCGTCTCGCGGCTCGTGATCCGGGAGTCCCGGGACACGTCGCACGAGCAGAGCATCGACCTCCCCGGCCTCCTCACCTCGGTCGGCTTCCTGTTCACCCTCAGCTATGCACTGATCGAGGGGAATGGTCGCGGCTGGAGCTCGGGAGAGATTCTCGGCCTCTTCGCGGCCGCCGCCGTCCTGCTCGTCGCGTTCGTCCTGCTCGAGCACCGCCAGCGGCTGCCGATGCTCGACCTGTCGCTGTTCCGGATCGGCTCGTTCGCCGGCGCCAATCTCGTCGCCATGCTCGTCTCGCTCGCGATGTTCGGCGTCTTCTTCTTCGTCTCGATCTACATCCAGAACATCCTCGGCTACTCGGCGACCCAGGCCGGGGCGATGTTCCTGCCGATGACGATCCTGATCATCCTCATCGCGCCGATCGCAGGCCGCGTCTCGGATCAGGTCGGCTCACGCTGGCTGATGGGAGGCGGGATGGCGCTCGTCGGGATCTCCCTTCTGCTGTACCAGCGGGTCGGCCTCCATTCGGACTTCTGGACGCTGCTGCCGGCGATGATCCTCGGCGGCGTCGGCATGGCTTCCACGATGTCGCCGATGACGGCGGCGGCGATGGGTTCCGTCCCCGTCGACAAGGCCGGAGTGGGCTCCGGCGTCCTGAACAGCTTCCGCCAGGTCGGCGGCTCGCTCGGCATCGCGCTGATCGGCGCCATCGTCGCCTCGTACATCCACAGTCCGCCGCATTCGCCCGCGGGTGCGCAGGACTACGTGAACGGGTTGCACGCCGGGCTCGCGGTCAGCGCCGCGATCAGCTTCGCCGCGGCGATCGTCGCGGTCGTCACCGTGCGCACGCGGCCCGAGGTCGTGCGCGAGCACATCGCGGAGCTGGCGGCGTGAGCGTCTCCGCCCCGCGCATGGCGGCCGCCGATCGCCGGCGGCATCTCGTCGAGACCGCGATCCGCCTCTTCACCGACGGGAGCTATCACGGCACCACGACCGCCGAGATAGCCCGCGCGGCAGGAGTGTCGGAGCCGATCCTCTACCGCCACTTCGCCTCGAAGCGCGAGCTGTACCTCGCCGCGCTCGAGCACGTCTGGGCAAAGACGCGCGAGGCCTGGGAGCGGAAGCTCGACGAGGCCACCGACGCCTGCGCGGCGGTCGAGGCCATCGGCAAGGGGCACGTCTCGGTCCGGTCGCCGAAGCTTCAGCTCGCCGAGCTCTGGGTGCAGGCGCTGAGCGAGGCGTCGGAGGATCCCGAGCTGCGCCGCCATCTCCGCAGGCACATGCGGGAGGTGCACGACTTCGTCGCGGATCTGATCCGCCGCGGCCAGGCACAGGGAGCCATCGCCGCCGAGCGCGACGCCGACTCCGAGGCCTGGATCATGCTCGCGGGCGGGATCCTCGGCATGGTCGGTCGCCGCGTGGGCCTGCTCGACGACAAAGAGCTCGCCGGAATCCGCGCGGCCCGCCTGTCCTGGCTCCGCGGTTGACCTAACACTTGCCGTGCCGCGACCGACATGCGCGGGCGCGGCACTGGCGCGAGCGGAAAGCGAAGCGCAGGGCACGCCCGCGCGCGAAAGCGCGCGGGCCTGCTCAAGCCAAGCGGGCGAAGCGCAATGAAAAGGCCCCGGCTGCGGCTCCGGGGCCTTCTCGAGAGGCGCGCCACTCTCGGTGTGGGTTCCGAGGAGACGGATCTGCGGCCCATCCGTCTCACGTCCCTCACCGGGAGCCCCGGCGCGCCCCCTGCGAACCTCGGCCTGGCGTCCGGCCTGGTTGCAAGGTGCGCTCACTATAGGAGGCCCTGGGGCAGCCGTCAAGTAGCTCGGTCAAGTGATTTTGCGTTCGGCGTGGTTGACGAACATTCCCGATGAATAGGGCTCAAAAGGGGGATGTTCAGATCCATGAACTTGCGCTTCAGTGAAGTATGCGCTTGACTGAAGCGCGCCGAGAGCATGCCCATGCGAGAGACCGCGAGCCGCACACCTCGCAAGACCAGCCCCGAAGGCCTTCGCCTCGGGGAACGGCTCCGCCAGCTCCGCGTCGCCGCCGGGCTGACGCAGAGCGAGCTCGCCGGCGACCGCTTCTCGAAGGAGTACGTCTCGCAGATCGAGCGCGGCAAGACGCGCCCGACCGCCGGGACGATCGAGTGGCTCGCCGACCGCCTGGGCGTCGACGCCGGCTTCCTCGCGAGCGGCGTCGCAACCGACGAGCGCGCGCGACTCGAAGGCGCCCTGTCGCGCGCCGAGGCTCTGTACGAGGCGCAGGAGGACGCCGAGGCCGCTGAAGCCTTCGAGCCGCTGGTCAGCGCGGCGCGCGCGACCGGCATGCCCGAGCTGCAGGTTCGCGCCCTCTGCGGCAGTGGGCTCGCGAAGATGCGCACCGGCGAGCACCGCGCGGCGGTCGAGCTGCTCAACGAGGCACGTTCGATCTCGGAGGCCGAGTCGTTCTCCGACGTCGAGCGGGCCGACGTGCTGTTCTGGCTCGGTTGCTGCCGCTACCAGCTCACGAGCGTGCAGACGGCGCTCGCGCTCTTCAACGAGGCGTTCGCGCTGGCCGAGCGTTCGGGGCTGCCGTGCGACGCGCTCAAGGCCAACATCCTCTCGTGGCGCTCGCGGTGCTGGCAGCGCCAGCGGGACTTCGAGGCTGCCCGCGACGACGTCGAGCGTGCGCTAGAGCTGTCGCAGGGCGTCGAAGACCTGCGCACGATCGGCGCCGCCTACTTCCAGGCCTCGCTCATCGCCGACCGCGAGGGCCACTGGGTGCTGGCGCGGAACTACGCGGAGAAGGCGCGCGAGGCGTACAGCCGGCTCGCCGATCGCGTCCACGTCAGCCAGCTCACGAACAACCTCGGCGGCCTCAACTTCCTGCTCGGGAACACCGAGCAGGCCGTCAAGCTGCTGAAGGAGTCGTTCGCGATCGCGCTCGACCTCGGGCGGGACGCCGACGCCGGGCGTGCCGTCTCGTCGCTCGCGCAGGTCCACCTGCGCACCGGCAGCATCGTGCTGGCCGAGGATCAGGCGCGCCAGGCGCTCGAGCTGCTCGACGGCCGGGTCGACTACGTCGACGAGATCGGCAGCGCCCAGCTCGTGCTCGGGCGCGCGCTGCTCGAGCAGAACCGGCTCGACGAGGCAGAGGCGGCGTTCGTCGCCGCCGAGACGAGCTTCGGCGAGCTCGGCTCCGGGAGCCACCGCGCGGCCGCCTGGGTCGCCCGCGGCGACCTGGCAGCGCGCCGGGGGGATCACGAACGGGCGGCCGAGCTGTATCGCACGGCTGCAGAGGCTCTTCAGGACGTTCGCTTCTAAAGGGGAGGAGGTGACGAACTTGACGCACAGACGGCTCATGTACCTATTGCTCATCGCATCGTTCATCGTGTTCATCCTCGGGTGCACGCACGGTTTCCACGGCAGCCCGGGTCGCGGGATGAGCGACGGCGGCGGCCTCTAGACCTGGGAGCACAAGCGCGACCCGCGCCTGCGTTTCCCAGGTCGCCAACGGTGGCATGACGCCCATGTGGGCGCACGTCTCGAGCGCGCTCGGCGCGCGCTGACCGTCGGGCGGGTCGCACATCAGAGCGGACTGCGGCGGGTCCTGGCCGAGATCGGCCTGGCCGGCCGGCGCGAAGCGACGCGCGAGGGAGCGCAGTCGTTCCGTCGCGGCCTCGAGGAGCTCGGGACGTCCTTCATCAAGCTCGGGCAGCTGCTCTCGTCGCGTCCCGATCTCCTGCCCGACGTCTACATCGACGAGCTCGGCCACCTCGTCGACAGCGTCCCGAGCGTGCCCTTCGCCGAGATCGAGGCCGTGCTGAGGAAGGATTTCGGCGTCGACGCGTTCGTCAGCATCGACCCGGAGCCGCTCGCCACGGCGTCCATCGCGCAGACGCATCGAGGGCTGCTCGCCACGGGCCAGGAGGTCGTCGCCAAGGTGAGGCGTCCCGGCATCGTCGAGCAGGTCGAGCTCGACCTCGCGGTGCTTCGCTCGACGGTGCGGATCGCGTCGCGCCATTCCGAGGCTGCACAGCGGATCCAGCTCGAGGAGCTGGCGGACGAGCTCGAGCTCCACCTCCGCGGCGAGATGGACTTCCTCGAGGAGGCGCACAACACCGAGCTCGTGCGACGGATCGTCGAGCCGTTCGACGGGCTGGTCGTGCCGCGCGTGATCCGGCCCCACGTGAGCGAGCGGGCCCTCGTTCTCGAGCTCATCGAGGGCCGCAAGGTCGGGCGGGGACACGGGCTCGAGCCGGAGCGCGCGGCCGCGCTCGCCCGGGAGTTCTTCCGCGCCTACGTGTTCCAGGTCGTGGTCGAGGGCGTCTACCACGCCGACCCGCATCACGGGAACGTGCTGCTCACGGAGGACGGACGGCTCGCGCTGCTCGACTTCGGCCTGCTCGGCCGGCTGGACGAGGACACGCGTGGGGGTCTCGCCCTGCTGCTGCTCGCGCTCGCCCAGAACCGGGCCGACGACGTCGCCGATCTCGTCGTGTCGCTGTCGCTCACCTCGACCCGCTCCGACCAGGCCGGCTTCGTCCAGGACGTCCGGCGCAAGCT
>DATCYP010000065.1:0-45529 GCA_036526375.1 Gaiellaceae bacterium
CGATCACCCTCGTCAAGCCGGCGGGAGACTTCCTGACCCGGATCTCGAATTTCGCGTTCTGCCCTGTGCCGACGTCGCTCCCGATCCACGCCCCGGGGTTCGTCGAGAAGCCGATCCCGAGCGCGGGGCCGTACTACATCCAGTCGATCCAGGGCGACCGCACCGTGCTGGAACAGAATCCCTACTACCCCGGGCGACGTCCCCGGCACGCAGCGAGGATCGTCTACACGAACGACACCCCGACGCCGAAGGCAGTCGTGCTGGCCAACGCGGGCGCGCTCGATCTCCTCCCGCAGGACTTCGACAACACGACGACGCTGTTCGAGCCCGGTGGGGCGCTCGACCAGCGGAAAGGCCCCGAGAGCGCCGCAGCCCGCGCCGGCAAGCAGCAGTACTACCCGTACAACGCGCCACTCTTCGACGCGCTCGTCTTCAACACCTCGCGCCCGCTCTTCCGCGACGAGCGCCTACGTCGCGCAGTGAACTACGTCCTCGACCGGAGCGCGCTGGCCGCGGCCTACGCCGACGCGCCGTTCGCCGGCATCGTGCCGCCGGCCGTGCCGGGCTTCGGCTCTTCGCGTCCCTATCCCCTCACCGGCTCCGACGTCGCAAGCGCCCGTCGCCTCGTCGGTCGGCGGAAGCGGCATGCCGTGATCTCGATCTGCGACGACCCGCGGCTGCAGAAGCTGGCTGCGATCGTGCGGTCCGACCTCGGGCGGATCGGCATCAGCGCGTCGGTCACCCCCTTGCAGCAGTGCCCCGGGGGGTACGCGCACGCCGACCTGGGGTTCACGACGATCCAGCCCGACGAGCTCGAACTCGATCCGGCTGCGTTCGTGGAGCCGGTGCTGAACGGCAGCGTGTTCGGGGCGCCGCTCGGTCCCGGGCCGTGGCGGGCTGCGTCGTTCCGCGCCGAGGTCGCGCGCGCGCGGGCCCTTCGCGGGCAGCAGCGCCTCGCTGCGTATCGGCGGATCCAGGCACAACTCCTGCGGATGGCGCCGCTGGCTGTCTTCGGCAGCTTCGTCTGGGGCGAGTACGTCTCGCCGAAGGTCGGTTGCCGGGTTCACCAGGCCGAGTTCGGCTTCTTCGACCTCGGCGAGCTCTGCAAGCCGCGCTAGCTCTCCAGCGTCCAGGTGAAGCGCGTGCGAGCGTCGGCCGGCGCGAGGACGCTCGGCCGGGGGCCTCGGTGGACGAGCAGCACGGGCGGACGAGCACGCCTAACCAGCGCACGGCGCATGGCGCCGATTCCCTCGCTCCGCCAGCGCGGCGAGACGCCCGCCACGACGAGCGCCGCGTCCTCGACCGCGGCGATGAGCGCGTCCTCCGTCGGCTCCGCGAGAACGGGGCGCGCCTCGACGCCGATGACCCGCTGCGCCGCCAGCGACGCGTCGGCGAGGAGGCGGCTCGCGTCTCGTCGGCCGCTCGCCGACTCCGCCTTCGTGCCCACGAGGCTGAGCGACCCGCCCGTCGCAGATGCCAGCCGGGCCCCGAGCTCGAGGGCGGCCCAGTCGTGCTCTCCGCCGCCGAACGGAACGAACACCCCCGAGCCGCCGCGCTCGGGCCTCGGCGCCGAGAGCACACCGACGTCCGCGGGTGAGTTTTCGAGGACCGCCGTCAGCTCGGCAGGGAGGTTCTCCCCGTCCACTCCGTCCGACCCGTCCAGCAGCACCAATCCCACGCTCGGGCCCGCGAGGCGCACGATGTCCGCGGGCGCGTCGAGCGTCGTGAACACGGCCACCCGAGACGGAGCCGCGAGCGACGCACGCCGCTCGCTCAGGGCGGCGCCCTCCTGCTCGAGCCGGCGCTCGTCCACGAGCAGGCACGCGACGACGAGCTCTCCCCCCGCGAGTGCCCCGAGCGGCTCCGCGACCGCAAGCAACGCGTCGAAGCGCTGGGAACCGGCTGCCGCGACGAGGATCGCGCCACCGGCCGCGGCAGGTCCGGATTCGATCCCGGCCGGCTCCAGGGAGGGGGAGTGAGCGAGAATCGCGCGCTCGAGAGCTTGCAGGCGCGCCGTCGGCTCGAGCCCGAGCGCCCCGACGAGCCGCTCACGCGTGGCGCGGTAGACGTCCAACGCCTCCGCCTGCCTGTCCGAGCGGTACAGCGCGAGCATGAGTTGCGCGGCAAAGCGCTCCTGCAGGGGGTACTCGGTCACGAGCTGCTCGAGCTCGCCGACCAGCCGCGCGTGGCGGCCCAGCCCGAGGTCCAGCTCGATGCGCTGCTCGAGCGCGGCGAGCCGGATCTCGTCGAGCCGTCCGATCGCGGGCTGTGCGAACGACTCGTAGTGGAGGTCCGCGAGGGGCGGGCCGCGCCAGAGCTCGAGGGCCTCACCGAGGAGGGCGACCGCACCTTCGGCGTCGCCGCTCTCGGACAGGCGCCCGGCGTCCGCCGCGAGCCGCTCGAAGCGCTGCAGGTCGAGCCGCTCCGGCGGGAGCCGGAGGACGTACCCGGGCGGCTGCGTCTCGATTCCGTTCTCCGGGCCGAGCAGCTTGCGCAGCTCCGAGACCTGCCGCTGGATCTGGGTGACGGCGGTGACGGGAGCCGCACCCGCGTAGAGATCGTCCGCCAGCTTGTCGACCGAGACGACCCGGTTCACATTCAGCAGGAGGATCGCGAGCGTCGCGCGCTGCTTCGGGCCGCCCAGGCGGACGGGACTGCCGTCGGCAGTGACCTCGAGCGGCCCGAGGATGCGGAAATCGAGCAACGCCGGCGGGACCGTAGCGCGTCGATAGCGCCTCGGTAGTGGCTCATCCCATCCTCCGCCGGACCAGTGCGGCGAACGAAAGGACGGAACATGCGCAGATTGATCATGCTCGCGCTTCTCGTCGCAGGGCTCGCGGCAATCGTCGCGCTCCCGGCCGTGGCGAAGCCGCGCGGCGTCAACGGCAAGCTCCTCGTCAACGCGGACTCGACGACGGGAACGCAACCGGTCTACATCGTCAACCCGGACGGCAGCGGCCGGCAGCTCCTGTTCGACAACGCTGAGGCAGGCCAGTGGTCGCCCGACGGTCGGCGGATCGCGCTGACCCTCTTCGAGCCCTCAGACCACACGGTGCTCTACAACGTAGACACCGGCGTCACGACCGACCTCGGCCTGCCCAGCCGCTACCCAGACCTGGCGCTCTACTGCGGCGTCTGGTCGCCGGATGGCTCGAGACTGGCGTGCGAGGGCTTCGGGCAGACCGACGGAAGCCTGAACGGCGTCTACACCGTCCGCTCGTCGGACGGCGGTGGGCTCGAACGCGTGACCTCGGACCCGAACGGCGACGACTGCCCGAGCGGCTATTCGCCCGACGGGAGGCGCCTCGCGATCTCGCGTGTGAACGACACGAGCTACGAACTCGACACGGTCAAGCTGGATGGCACGGGGCTGAAGCACATCACTCCGGCAGGGACGGATTTCGACTTCTGCACCGGAAGCTGGTCGCCGCAGGGCAACCAGATCGTGTTCTCGGCCCACGTTCCCGACTCCGACCGCAGCACGATCTGGGCTGCTCAGTCCGACGGCAGCGGACTGCGGCAGATCCCGGTTCCCGGCTGCGGCGGGAACCGCTCCGACTCGACCTCCATCGGCTGCTCCGGCCCGGTGTGGTCGCCGGATGGGCAGAAGATCGCCTTCTCCCGCCACACTCTGCAGCCGACCGAGCAGTTCGACCTCTACACGGTCAACGCGGACGGGAGCGGCCTCTTCCAGGTCACGAATACGCCCGACCTGCAGGAGGGCGGCGGCGACTGGGGCACGCACCCGGTCAGCCCGTAAGCGCCGAATCGGCAGCGCGGTGGGACCAGCTCTCGCCGCGCGGCCGGCTCTCTACATGCCCATTGCGTGGTAGCCGCTGTCGACGTAGAGCGTCGTCCCCGTGACGTTGCCCGCGCCGTCGCCAAGGAGATAGGCAGCGGCGGTGCCGACGTCGTCGGCGGTGATGTGGCGGCGGAGCGGCGAGCGCTCCTCGACGATGTCCTCCATCGTCGTGAAGCCGGCAATCGAGCGGGCCGCGAGGGTGCGCACCGGCCCGGCCGAGACGGCGTTGACGCGGATGTTCTTCGCGCCGAGATCCCAGGCGAGGTAGCGCACGCAGGCGTCGAGGGTCGCCTTCGCCACGCCCATCACGTTGTAGTGCGGCACCGCACGCTCGCCGCCGAGGTAGGTCATCGTGAGGATCGAGCCGCCGCCTGCCTTCTCCATCAGCGGCTCGGCCGCGCGCGCGCAGGCGACGAGCGAGTAGGCGCTCACGTCCACCGCGAGCCAGAAGCGGTCGCGCGGCGTGTCGGTGAAGCGGCCCTCGAGGTCCTCGGCGGCGGCAAAGGCCACCGAGTGGACGAGCAGGTCGAGCTCGCCGCCGAACGCGTCCCCCACCTCGCCGAAGACACGCGCCACGTCCTCGTCGGAGCGGACGTCGCATTCGGTCACGAGCGGTGCCTCGACCGAAGCCGCCAGCTCGCGCACCGTCGGCTCGATCCGCTCGCCCTGGAAGGTGAAGGCGAGGCTCGCGCCGCCCGCCGCGAGCTCGCGCGCGATGGCCCACGCGATCGAGCGCTTGTTCGCGACGCCGAGCACGAGCCCGCGCTTGCCCTCGAACGGTCCGGCCATCGCCCGCGATCCTAGAGATAGCCTGTTCGCTGTGGGCCGGGTCGTGGTCGTCACGGGCGCCTCCTCGGGCATCGGCGCCGAGATCGCCCGCCTGCTCGCCCGCCGCGGCGACCTCTGCGTCCTCCTCGCCCGCCGAGCCGATCGTCTGGACGCGCTGGCCGAGGAGATCGGCGGCGAGGCGGAGCCGTGCGACGTCTCCGACCGCGACGCGGTCGACGCGGTCGCCGCGCGCATCCTCGAACGGCACCCGCGGATCGACGTCCTCGTGAACAACGCGGGCATCGCGGGGCGGACGAGCTTCGTCCGCGGCGACCCCGAGGTGATCGAGCGGCTGATCCGGATCAACTACCTCGGCGCCGTCTGGTGCCTCCGCGCGTTCCTGCCGGGCCTGCGCGCCGCGGCGCCCTCGGACGTCGTGAACATCGTCTCGGTCTCGGGCGTCGTGGCCGGGCCGCCCAGCGGCCCCTACTCCGCCTCGAAGCACGCCCAGCTCGCCTTCTCGCGCACCGCCGCGGCCGAGCTGCGCAGCGAGGGAATTCGGGTGCACACCGTGAAGCCGGGCTTCACCGAGACGGAGGGATTCCCGCAGTCCTGGCTTCCCCGGCGCGTCCAGCGGGTGGTGATCGGACCGGAGGACGTCGCGAGGCACGTCCTCGACTCGCTCGAGGAGGGGCGCGGCGAGACGACCGTCCCCTGGTACTACGGTCCGGTCGCCCCGCTGCAGGACGCGATGCCGAACCTATTCACCCGAGTTCTCGCACGTTTGCCAAAAGCACCCTGATTCTCCCTAGAATCGACGCATGGCCACCCGGAGCGACCCGACGACCCAGGACGTGATAGCCGTCGCCGAGTTCCGCTCGGCGCTGCGGCACTTCCTGCGCCGCAGCGAGAAGATCGCCCGCCATTCCGGCCTCACGCCGCAGCGCTACACGCTGCTAATGATGATCAAGGGCGCGTCCGACGGCAGCGAGCAATCGACCGTGACCGAGCTGTCCGACCGGATGCAGCTCGCACAGAGCACCGTGACCGAGCTCGTGCGGCGCGCGGAGAGCGCCGGCCTCATCGAGCGCGAGCAGTCCCAGCGGGACGCACGGGTCGCCCACCTCCGCCTGACGCCCGAGGGCGACCGGCGCCTGATGCTCTCCTTCACCGAGCTCGACGCGGAGCGCGCGCAGCTGCGCGAGGCGTTCGCCAACCTCGACGGCGGCGTCACCGGGCACTAGCCGCGGGTCAGCAGGTACCAGCCGACGCCGGTGACGAGGACGCGCGGGTCGGTCGCCGCCAGCGCCTCCGCGCGGACGCGACGATCTCCCTCGCAGCCGGCGAGGTCGAGATAGGCCGAGAGCTCGCGCCGCTCCTCGTCGCGGCGCTCCCGGAGCAGTGAGAGCTCGTTCGTCGCGAAGAGCTCCCGCAGGTCCGCGTCGGCGAGCAGGCGGGTGTGCGACGGATCTCGGGCGGTCTCGAACGCGTGGAGAGCGTCGGCTTCGTCCGGGTCGCCGGGGGCAAGCTGGTCGACCACGAGGACCCGGCCGCCGGGCCGCGTCACCCGCGCGAGCTCGGCGACGACGCTATCTGGCCGGCCGACGTGATGGAGCGTGCGGAGCGTGCCGGTGAGATCGAAGGCGCCGTCGGGGAACGGCAGCGCCGCGCCGTCTCCCTCGACGAACTCCGTGTTCGGCAGCGCACGTGCGCGCGCAAGCTCGATCAGCTCGGGCACGGGGTCGAGTCCCACCACCTCCCGGACGGCCGGCGCGAACGCGAGCGCCAACGCGCCGGCACCCGTGCCGACGTCGAGGGCGCGCTCGTCCCCACGCGGCTGGACGAACTCCCGCACCTCTCGCGCAAGCCGGGCCGCGCGGGAGTCCTGCCGCGCCGCAACCTGCTGGGCCGTGCGCGCGAAGCGCTCAGTCGACGACGACACGCCTGGCGCGGGCCGGGTCGGAGTTGATCCCGCACGCGATCTCGTAGCCGATCGTCCCGGCCACGTCGGCGTGGCGCTCGATGAGCATGCCGTCGCCGACGATCGTGACCGGCGTCCCGACCGGCAGCTCGCGGTCGAGCTCGACGGCGACAGCGTCCATCGAGACCGTGCCGACCGTCTGCCGCGGCTCGCCGTCGACGAGCACCTCGGCGCCGGTCATGTCGCGCCGGAACCCGTCGGCGTAGCCGACCGGGACGATCCCGATCCAGGTGGGCCGTTCGGCGATCCAGCGGCGGCCGTAGCCCGTACTCTCGCCCTGCTGCAGGAGGCGGACCTGCGCGAGCCGGCTTCGCCAGGAGAGCGCCGGCCGCAGCCCGTCCTCGGCGGGATCCGTGTCGAAGGGAGAGATGCCGTACAGCGCGATCCCGCAGCGGGCTGCGTCGAAGCGCGAATCCGGGAGGTGGAGCGCGGCCGCGCTGTTCGCGATGTGGCGCTCGAGGTGTGCGTGTGGCTCCGTCGCCTCGCGGAAGCGCGCGATCTGCTGCCGCGCGAACTCCGGATCGGAGTCGGCCGTGGCGAGATGGCTCATCAGCCCGATCACGTTCGCGGACGGCTGCGGCAGCTCGGCGATGCCCCAGCGTCCCATGCCGGTGTCGAGCTTGAGGTGCACCGGGACGTCAGCGGGGATCTCGCCGCCGGAGACGACCAGCTCGAGCCGGGCCTCGCGCGCCTCGGCCAGATCGTCCGTCGGGCACAGGACGACGATCCGCGCCTCCGGGAGCCCGCGACGCAGCTCGAGGGCCTCGGGGACGGTCACGACGCAGAGCGCGGAAGCCCCGGCCTCGAGCGCCGCGCGCGCGACGTCGCCCGCCCCGTGGCCGTAGCCGTTCGCCTTCACGACGGCCCAGAGCTCGCTCCCGGCGAGCACGTCGAGGAGCCGTCGTGCGTTGTGGCGGATCGCGCCGAGGTCGATCGTGATCTCGCTCCGGTGCACGGTCGCCCAGCCTAGTTGTGCGCCGGGTCGCGGAGTAGATTTCGGTCCGATGAGACACCGGGTTCCGCTGTTCGCGCTGCTGGCGAGCGCGCTCACGGTGCTCGGCAGCCTCTTTCTGCCGTGGCGCGAGGCGCATCCAACCTCGTCGTCCGGAGACGCGCGCTGAGCAGATCTCGCGGGTCGCCCGGCTAGCCGAGACCGAGGGCTAGCGCCCGCGGCAGGGCCTCGACCACGTCGCTCGCCACGAGGCCGTAGCGCTGCGGCGCCTCGCGCGACGCCAGCTGCTGCGCCGCGCACGCTGCCGCGGCCGCGGTTCGCGGCTCCATGCCTTTCGCGAGGAAGGCGGCCGTGACGCCGGTGAGGACGTCGCCCGTGCCGGCCGTCGAGAGCGATGGCAGGCCGAGCGCGCACACGAGGGCTCCGCGCCGCGGCGCGGCGACGAGCGAGTCCTCGCCCTTGAGGACGACGACGGCGCCGAACCGGTCCGCCGCCTCCTGCACCGACGCGAGCCGGTGGGCTGCGACCTCCTTCGACTCGCGTCCGAGCAGGCGCGCGAGCTCGCCCTCGTGCGGGGTGAGGACGCGCGGCGCGGGCCACTCGGCGGGCTCGAGCTCGAAGAGTGCGTCGGCGTCCACGACTGCGGGCACCTCGACTTCCGCGAGCAGGCGCCGGACGAGCGCCTTCGCGTCCGGTTCGCGGCCGAGCCCGGGCCCGACCGCGAGCGCCTTCGCTCGTCCGGCGGCTTCGAAGACGTCTTCGAGCGGCCGCTTCACCGCCTCCAGCACGAGCGTCTCGAGCACGGGGAGCGACTCGGCGGGCGCCGTGATCGTCACGTAGCCGACGTCGGCGCGCAGCGCGGCGCGCGCGGCGAGCGCCGCGGCGCCGGTCATGCCACGCGAGCCCCCGACGACGAGCACGTGGCCGGCCGTGTACTTGTTGTCGCGCGCCGAGCGGCGGGGCACCTCCGCGAGGATCTCCGGCGTCACGAGCCGGTGCTCGGTCTCGCGAGGCTCGAGCCCGATGTCCGCGACCTCCACCTCGCCGGCGAGGAAGCGGCCCGGCGCGACCGCAAGGCCGACTTTCGGGCCGTGCATCGTCACCGTGACGTCGGCTTGCACGGCGGCGCCCGCGACCTCGCCCGTGGACGCGTTCACGCCCGACGGGATGTCGACCGCGAGGACGGGCACACCGGCGCCGTTGATCCGCTCGATGACCGACGCCGTCTCGTCGCGCGGCGCTCCCGCGAGACCCGTGCCGAGAAGCGCGTCGATCACCACGTCCGGCTTCTCGTCGACGAGCTCGCGCCCCTGGGCACGGAGTACCTCGGCGGCGATGCGCCCGTCGCCGCCATTCGCCCCGCCGCCCGCGTGGAGCGCGATCCGACGAGCGTCGGGGAAGCGGCGCATGAGCGCGTCGGCGACGGCCGCTCCCGCGCGCTGCATCAGCGCGTCGACGTCGTGGCCGGCTTCCGCCGCGCGCATCTCCTCCGCGGAGTAGAGCGGCTCGAGCTCAGCCATCGGTCGCGACCGCGACGGCCTGCGCGAGCTCGCGCGAGTGGGTCATCGAGAGGTCGACCGCGCGGACGCCCAGCGCGGCGGCCCGCTCGGCGAGCCGACCCGAAAGGCGGACCGCGGGCTTGGGCCGTCCGGCGATCTCGATCTCCTGCCAGGCGAAGGCGCGCGCGACGCCGAAGCCGAGCGCCTTGCCGACCGCCTCCTTGCCGGCGAAGCGGCCGGCGTAGCTCTGCCCGGGATTGACTCGCGAGTCGCAGTACGCCCGCTCCGCCTCGGTGAAGCAGCGCTCGCGAAAGCGCGCATAGCGGGCGAGCGAGCGCCGGATCCGCTCGATCTCGATCAGGTCGGTGCCGACGCTCACCGTCACGCGATGTGCTCCTCGAGCCACTCGGGGAGGTGGGCGATCGAGGAGACGATCCCGTCCGGCTTGATCCGGGACGTCTCGACGGCGTCCGGGCGGAACTTGCCGGTTCGGACGAGGACGGCGCGCATGCCGACGCCGCGGGCGCCCGCCACGTCCGTCTCGAGGTCGTCCCCCACCATCCAGGTCATGGACGGCTCGGCGTCGAGCGCGCGGCAGGCCGCGTCGAAGTAGGCGGGGCTCGGCTTGCCGAGCACGGTGGCCGCCGTCTGCGCCGCGTACTCGAGGCCCGCGACGTAGCAGCCGGCGTCGAGCAGCGGCCCGCGCTGCGTCTGCCACCAGCGGTTGCGGTGCAGGCAGTACAGGTCTGCGCCGAGCTCGAGCTCCGCGAAGGCCCGCGCGAGGTTCATGTACGAGAAGACGAGGTTCGTCTCCGGCGAGTCGTCCGCGCCTCCGATCAGGACGGCGTCGGCGTTCTCGCCCACGAGGTCCACCTCGTCGAGGTCGCCGACGAGGGCGTGCATGACGAGCGCGAGGACGCGCCGCCCGCGGAGAGCCTCGACCGCCGCATCCGCCGTGGTCTGCACCTCCGCCACGTCGAGCTCGATCCCCATCGTCTGGAGGCCGCCGGCGAGGTCCGCCTTCGAGCGCGTGGTCGCGTTCGTGACGAAGCGAAGACGGTGGCCGCCGTCGCGCAGGCGTCGGACCGCGTCCGCCGCACCGGGCAGGGGGTGGCCGGAGACGTGCAGGACGCCGTCCACGTCGAGCAGAATCGCGGCCATGGCCGCCGAGTCTATTCGCGTCACGCGCTCGGTCGTGCTGCCGGTCGCAGAGGTGGAGCTGCAGGTCTCCCGTTCGAGCGGACCCGGCGGCCAGCACGCGCAGAAGTCCGAGACGCGGGTCGTCGCCGTCTTCGACGTCGAGGCGTCGAGCGCGCTCACTCCGGCACAGAAGCGCCGCGTGATCGCGCGCGCCGGACCGGTGCTCAGGGCCGTGGCGCAGGACGAGCGGAGCCGCACGCGCAACCGCGACCTCGCCCTCGAGCGCCTCGTCGCCGTCCTGCGGGAGGCGCTGCGGGTGGAACGGAAGCGTGTCCCCACGAAGCCGACCGCGGCCGCGCGCGAGCGCCGCCTCGAGCAGAAGAAGCGCCGCTCCCGGACGAAGCGGCTGCGGCGCGAGCTCGACTAGCCGGCCTGCGGCGGCGAGACGACGAGGAGGAGCGCCAGGATCCCGAACCTGCCTCCTCCACGGACGGCGCCCGCTCAGAGGTCCGCTGCTACGGGCGCCTCCGGCGGCCGCTCGACCTCGACGTGCGGGATCCAGTCGAGCCAGCGCGGCAGGTACCAGCTGTGCCGATCGAGCAGGCCGAGCATGCTCGGCAGGACGACGGAGCGGATGATCGTCGCGTCGAGGAGCAGCGCGACGGCGACGCCGAAGCCCATCTGCTGAAACATCACAAGCTGCCCGGCGGCGAAGCCGGCGAAGACGACGACGATGATCACCGCCGCGCCCGTGATGATCCGCGCGGTCGACGCCACGCCTCCGATCAGCGCCGCGTGCGTGGAGCCCGAGTCGTCGTACCGCTCCTTGATCCGGCTCATCAGGAACACCTGGTAGTCCATCGAGAGCCCGAACAGCACCGAGAACAGGAACAGCGGCACCCAGGCGTCGATCACGTGCGTGTGCTGGAAGCCGAACAGGCCCGCGCCGTGGCCCTCGAGGAAGACGAGCGTGAGCAGCCCGTAGGCCGCGCCCACCGACAGCAGGTTGAGCACGACGGAGACGAGCGCGACGACGATCGAGCGGAAGGCGATCGTGAGCAGGATGAAGCTCAGCCCGAGGACGAACACGATGACGTACGGAGTCGGGTTCGTCACCGCGTCGAAGTAGTCGACGTTCTCCGCCGTCACGCCGCCGACGTAGACCTGCGCTCCGCTGCCGTCGAAGATCGAGGGGAGGACATTCGCGCGCAGGTCGCGCACGGCCTTGACCGCCGCAGGTCCCACGGGGTCACCGCGGAGCGGCACGGTGAGCATCGTCACACCGGCGGTCGGATTGCGCTGGATCTTCCCCGGCCCGAAGCCGCCTCCGCCGAACTCCGGGATGTCGTTGAGGTCGCTTCTCAGGGTGATCATCTTGATGGCCGTGTCCGGTCTTCCGCCGACCGCGACGATCCGCACCGGCTCCGGGTTCTGGACGGGGAAGGCGCGCTGCAGCAGGTCGTAGCCCTGCCTCGAGGGAAGGCTCGACGGCAGGGTGCTGACGCCGTTCGCTCCGATGTGCAGTCCGAAGATCGGCGAGGCGGCGGCGAGCATCAATGCGACGGACAGGGCGAGCGAGAGGGCCGGGCGACGGAGCACGGCCTCGACGATGCGCCGCCAGAAGCGCCCTTCGAGGGCATCTGCGCGACCGAGGTTCCGGCCGAGGATCGGCACGGGGAGGGCGTTCACGCGGTCCCCGGCGATGCTCAGCATCGCCGGCAGCAGCGTCAGCGCGGCCGCGACCGAGACGATGCCGACGAGGATCGCCCCGAGCGCGAGGCTCCGCATGATCGAGGTCGGGACGATGAACATGCCGACCAGCGCGACGACGAACGTGCTCCCGCTGAAGAGCACGGCACGGCTGGCGGTGGCGCCGGCGTGCTCGATCGCGTCGACCTTCGCCAGGCCGCGCAGCCGCTCCTCGCGGTAGCGCGATACGACGAACAGCGAGTAGTCGATCCCGAGCGCGAGGCCCATCCCCGTGAGCATGTTCACGATGAAGACCGAGAGCGAGAACCCGAGCGAGATCAGCGCGACGAGGCCGAGCGCCACGATGATGGAGAGGATCGCCATCAGCACCGGCACGAGCCCGGCGACCACGGCGCCGAAGACGAGCACGAGGACGATGAGCGCGGCCGGCAGTCCGAAGGCGAGCTCGCCCTTCTCCAGGTCGGTCTGCGACTGCTTGCCGAAGTCGTAGCCCGTCGAGTGGAAGCCGGTGATGCCGACCTCGAACGCGCCGCCGTTCGCCTTCTCCACGGCCTGCTCGACGGATCGGGCGCCGGAGTCGCTGCGGATCTGGATCGAGACGAGCGCCGACTTCCGGTCGGTCGAGACCGCCACCGGCCGCGCATTGCGGACCTCCCCGGTCCCGCGAAGCGCGGCCTCGAGGCGCGCCCCGAAGGCGCGGAACTGCGGCGAGTCGACGGTGTAGCGGCTCGAGGTGACGACGATCACGTCCTGCTTCTCGCTCGCCACGACCGCCGGGAACGCGCGCGCGATCGCATCCTTGGCCTTCGTCGACTCCGGCTTGCCCAGCACCTTTCCCTGCGAGCTCAACCCGTGGAGCGAGGTCGCGATGAGCGCGAAGGCGACCAGCACCGCGACGCCCCAGAGCGCCAGCGTCCGGCGCGGACGCGCCGCGCTCCACCGAGCCAGACGCCCGGTCAAACCCATGGCGTAGGTCTACTCCACCGTGACGGTCTTCGCCAGGTTCCGCGGCTGGTCGACGTTGAGGCCGCGGAGCCTCGCGATGCGATAGGCGAGCAGCTGGAGCGGGATCACGGCGAGCGACGCCTGCAGGAAGTTCGGCGTCCGCGGCACGAAGATCACGTCGTCGGCGTGGTGCTGGATGTCCTCGTTGCCGTCGGTCGCGATCGCGATCACGTGCGCGCCGCGCGCCCGCGTCTCCTGGATGTTGGAGACGATCTTGTCGTAGACGTGGATGTTCGTCGCCACGACGACGACGGGGGTCCCCTCCGCGAGCAGCGCGATCGGCCCGTGCTTCATCTCGCCGGCCGAGTACGCCTCGGTCGGGATGTACGAGATCTCCTTCAGCTTGAGCGCGCCCTCGAGCGCGACGGGCAGGCCGATGTGACGGCCGAGGTAGAGGAAGAACGGCTCGTTGTGGAAGCGCTGCGCGATCGACTCGATCGGATGGTCGCCGTCGAGAAACTCGCGCATCTTCTCCGGCAGCTCGTGCAGGCGGTCGAGGATGAAGTCGATCTCGTCCTGCGGCAGCGTCCGCCGGATCTCGGCGAGCTTGAGCGAGAGCAGGCTGAGCAGCGCCACCTGCGCGGTGAAGGTCTTCGACGCGGCGACGCCGACCTCCATCCCGCAGCGCGTATAGAGCGTCGCCTCGGCCTCGCGCGTGATCTGCGTGCCCATCAGGTTCGTGATCGCGAGCGTGCGCGCGCCGCTCTCGCGCGCGAGCTTGACGGCGTTGACCGTGTCGCGCGTCTCGCCCGACTGCGAGATGCCGATCACGAGGGTGTCCTTCGACAGCACCGGGTTGCGGTAGATCCACTCGCTCGCGATGTCCGGCTCGACCGGCACGCGCGCCCACTCCTCGAGGATGTAGCGGCCCACGACGCCGGCGTGGTAGGCGGTGCCGCAGGCGACGATCACGATCCGGCGCAGGTTGCGGATCTCGAGCTCGGTCATACCGAGGGCGTCGAGCACGAGCCGGTGGCCGCGGACGCGGTCGCCGATCGTCTCGGCCACGGCGTCGGGCTGCTCGAAGATCTCCTTGAGCATGAACGTCTCGTAGCCGGCCTTCTCTGCGCTCTCCTCGTCCCAGTCGATCTCCTGCTCCTCGGGCGCCTCGACCTCGGCCCCGTCGGCGAAGAAGCGGACGGCCCCGGGCGTCACCTCGACGACCTCGCCGTCGCGCGGGTGCATGACGGTGCGCGTCTCGCTGAGGAACGCGGCGATCGAGGAGGCGAGGAAGTTCTCGCCGTCGCCGAGCCCCACGACGAGCGGGGTCTGGTGCCGGACGCCGACGAGCACGTCGGGCTGGACGTGATGGATGGCGACGATCGAGAAGTGCCCCTCGAGCTTCGGATAGACGCGCGCGAGCGCCTGCGCGAGATCGCCGTCGTACTCCTCCTCGAGCAGGTGGACGACGACCTCGGCGTCGGTCTCGGAGGTGAGCGTGTGGCCGCGGTCGGCCAGCTGCTCGCGCAGCTCGACGTAGTTCTCGATGATCCCGTTGAGGACGATCGCCAGGCGCTCCGGCTCGCAGCCGGTGAGCGGGTGGGCGTTGCCCTCCGTCACGCCGCCGTGGGTCGCCCAGCGCGTGTGGCCGAGGCCGTGATGCGAGTGGGAGTCGTTGGGCCCGGCGGCCTCGACGAGGTTCCGGAGGTTGCCGACGGCGCGCACGTAGTCGAGCGCGTCGTCCTCGCGCAACGCGATCCCCGCGGAGTCGTAGCCGCGGTACTCGAGCCTGCGCAAACCCTCCAGGAGCAGCGGCTTTGCGTCACGTGACCCGACGTATCCGATGATTCCGCACACGTCCGCTCCTTTCCCCGCTGGGCGCGAAAAACCCTTTCCGAAAACACGAAGAGCCCGGCCTCATGGCCCGACCGCTGCGTCGCGGGCGGGTCAGCCGAGCTCGTGTTTCACCAGGGCGGCGATCCTAGCACAGAGCTCTGCCGCGGCCTCCTCCGTTTCGGCCTCCGCCAGCACGCGAACGACCGGCTCGGTTCCGGACGGGCGGACGAGGACGCGACCCGAGCCTGCCAGCTCGAAGTTGACGTTCGCGACCGCCGCGAGCAGGTCCTCGGGAAGCGGGCCGCGACCGGCGCGCGGCAGGTTCTGCATCGCCTGCGGGAAGCGCGGCATGACGGCGGCCGCCTCCGAGAGCGTCCGCCCGGTCAGCGCGCGGCAGAGGAGAAGGCCGGCCACGAGACCGTCTCCCGTCACGTGGCCGTCGAGCCAGATCAGATGGCCCGACTGCTCGCCGCCCAGCAGGAGCCCCTCGCGCCGGAGCGCCTCGAGGACGTAGCGATCGCCGACGTCGGTGACGACGACTCGGACGCCCCGCTCCTCCATCAGGCGGTGGAAGCCGAGGTTGGCCATCGTCGTGACGGCGACGCCGTCGACGCCGAGGTCGAGTGCCAGGACGGCGAGGATCTGGTCGCCGTCGACCGCCACTCCCCGCTCGTCGACCGCGAGCATCCGGTCGCCGTCGCCGTCGAAGGCGATCCCGAGGTCGAAGCCGCCGTCACGGACGACGCCTGCCAGCGCGCGGAGATCGGTCGCGCCGCACTCGACGTTGATGTTCGTCCCGTCCGGTTCGTCGCCGATGGCCAGAACCTCCGCGCCGAGCTGCTCGAACGCCTGGGGCGCGAGACCGGCGTAGGCGCCGTTGGCGCAGTCGAGGGCGATACGCAGACCGGTCAGATCGGTGCCGAAGGCATCGAGGATGTGCTCGAGGTAGCTGTCCGCCGCGACCTCGACGCGGTCGATCTCGCCGCCGCCGGGCGCCGGTGCGTCGAGCAGCGCCTCGATCTCCTCCTCCGCGGCGTCCGTCAGCTTGCGGCCGTCGCGGTCGAAGAACTTGACGCCGTTGTACTCCGGCGGGTTGTGGGAGGCGGAGATGACGACGCCGAGGTCGAGCCGCAGGAGCGCGACGGCGGGTGTCGGTAGGACGCCGCCGACGACGGCAGCTCCTCCGGCCGAGGCGACGCCGCGGGCGAACGCCTCCTCGAGGGCCGGGCCGCTCGCACGGGTGTCCCGTCCGACGAAGACGCGTCCTCGGCCGCACCAGAGCGCCGCAGCCTTGCCCAGCCGCTCGACGAGATCGGCCGTGAGCGTGTCGCCGACGACGCCGCGGACGCCGTCCGTTCCGAAGTACTCCCGCGCCACGGCGCGGGACGATAGCGGCTCAGATCGTGAGCACCAGCTTTCCTCCGACATGGCCCTCGCCGAACGTCCGCAGCGCGTCGGAGGCCTCCGAGAGATCGTAGGACCGGTCGATCACCGGCTTCAGGCTCCCGCTCTCGAGCATGTCGGCCAGGGTCTGAAGGTCGGCCTTCTCGAGCTTTGCGACGAAGAACGCGGGCGTGGTCGATGACCCGATCGAGGCCAGCCGCAGGGCGGCCAGGTGCCCGAGCTGATGACGGTTCCCGTGCGCTCCGGTCACGACGACGCGTCCCTTCGGCGCGAGCACGCGGCGCAGCGCGAACCACGAATGTCCGCCGGCGACGTCGAGGACGAGGTCGTAGCGTGCGGCCTCACGCGTGAAGTCCTCGCGCGCGTAGTCGAGAACGCGATCGGCGCCGAGCGTCCGCGCCTGCTCGAGGTTGCGCGCGCCGCAGACCGCCGTGACATGGGCGCCGAGCGCCCTTGCGATCTGCACGGCGAGCGTCCCGACGCCGCCCGAGGCGCCGTTGATCAGCACCCGCTCGCCCGCCTGGAGTCGCCCGTGGTCGCGGAGACCCTGCAGTGCCGTCAGGCCGGCGATCGGGACAGCCGCGGCTTCCTCGAAGCTCACGTCGGCCGGCTTCCGGACGACCGTGAGGGCGCTGACGTACTCCGCGAAGGCGCCGTCCCGGGCGCCGAAGACCTCGTCGCCCGGCTGGAGCTCGGTCACGTCCTTGCCGGCCGCCTCGACGATTCCGGCGAAGTCGATCCCGAAGACCGGGCTCTTCGGGCGGAGAGTTCCCCGCCGCATGAGCGGGCGGAGCGCGCGCGGCCAGCCGCGGAGGTGATGCCAGTCGGCCTTGTTGAGCGAGCTCGCGTGGACGCGGACGAGGACGCGGTCGTCCGTCAGCTCGGGCCGCTCGACCTCCTCGACCCGCACCACGCCGGGGCCGCCGTACCGATGCCGAACGAGTGCCTTCATCATGCTTCTCTCCTTCATACGCCGTAAGTTTACGCTGTAAGATGACATACGGCGTAAGCTGTGTCAATGGCGACGACGAGACGGAAGCCCCTCAGTCGCGAGCGGATCCTCGCCGCAGCTCTCGAGCTCGTGGACGAGCAGGGGATCGAGGCGCTGTCGATGCGCAGGCTCGGTCAGGCGCTCGGGTACGAGGCGATGTCGCTCTACAACCACGTCTCGAACAAGGACGACCTCGTCGACGGAATCCTCGACCTCGTCCTCGCGGAGATGGAGCCGCCTCCGCCGGACGGCGGGCTGCCGGCGATCCGCAGCAGTGCCGTCGCGGCGCACGAGGCGCTCAAGCGGCATCCGTGGGCGGCGCACCTGCTCGCATCGGGGCGCATCCGCCCCGCCCGTCTCCGCTACATGGACGCGCTGCTCGCCTGCCTTCGCGGCACCGGCTTCTCGGCCGAGACGACGTACCACGCCTACCACGTCCTCGACGCCCACATCGTCGGCTTCTCGCTCTGGCAGACGACGCACGGGTCGATCCCGGACGACATCGAGGACGTCGGCGCATTCGTCGACCGGATGGTCCCGACGTCGACCTTCCCTCACTTGCACGAGCACGCGATGCAGCACCTCGCGGACGGGCCGCACCAGGACATCCCCGCGTTCGAGTACGGCCTCGACCTGCTCCTCGAGAGCCTCGAGCGGCTGCGCTAGCCGAGCGCGTCGGGCGTCGTCGTCACGACGAGTCCGGAGACCGCCCGCGCAAGCTCGCGATCCGAGGTCACGAACGCATCCGCCTGCAGCGTCGTGAGCGCGACGTACTCGGCCGCGTACGTCGTCTCCCAGCCGAGCTGCTCGGCGACCTTCCACGCCTGCTGCTGCAACACCCTGTCGCCGAGGAAGCGAACCTTGAGCGAGTTGATCCGCCGCACCCGCTCGAGCCCCTCGGAACGTGAGATCTCGCCGCCTCGCGCGGCCTCGTAGAGCGCGGCGAGCGCCTGGGAGCGGACGAGCGTCGGCGCGACGAGCTTGTGCTCTGCGGCGACGTCGACCTCTCCGGCGGCGATCCGCAGCAGCGTCTCGCAGTCGACGACGAAGCGCGTCACCGAGGCGGGCGGGCTAGCGCTTCGAGAACTGCGGCGCCTTGCGCGCCTTGTGCAGGCCGGCCTTCTTGCGCTCGACCTGGCGCGCGTCGCGCGTGAGGAAGCCCTCGCGCTTGAGCGGCACGCGCAGCTCCGGGTTCGCCTCGACCAGCGCGCGGGCGATCCCGTGCCGGACGGCTCCCGCCTGTCCGGTCAGGCCGCCGCCGTGGACACGGACGCGCAGGTCGTACTGGCCCTCGACGCCGGCCACCTTCAGCGGCGAGACGGCGATCGTCTGCCAGACCGAGCGCGGGAAGTACTCCTCGAGCGTGCGGCCGTTGACCCACGTCGAGCCGTCGCCGGGCCGCAGGATCACGCGCGCGACCGACGTCTTACGCTTGCCGGTGCCGCGGTACTGGGCGATCTGGCTCACTGCCCGGTCTCCAGCGGACGGGGGTTCTGGGCCTCGTGTGGATGGTCGGGACCGGCGTAGATCTTGAGCTTCGTGATCTGCTGCCGCGCGAGCCGGTTCTTGGGGAGCATCCCCTTGACGGCGACCCGCAGCACCTCGGTCGGCCGCCGCTCGAGCTGGTCGCGAAGCGTCCGGCTGCGCAGCCCGCCGGGATAGCCCGAGTGCCGGTAGTACCGCTTCTGGTCGAGCTTGTTGCCGGTCACCTGGATCTTCTCGGCGTTCACGACGATCACGAAGTCGCCGGTGTCGACGTGCGGCGTGTACTGCGGCTTCCGCTTGCCCCGGAGCGTGTCGGCGATCTGGGTCGCGAGGCGGCCGAGCGTCTTGCCCTCGGCGTCGACGAGGTACCACTCGCGCGTGACTTCTCCCGGCTTGGCGCTGTACGTCTTCATAGAAAGCGGCGGACTGGTGCCCGCCGGCGCCGGATTGTAGCGAATGCCTGCCGCAATCCCTCCTCGAACGCGGCGGCTCCGCCGTGCGAGGGATGGCGGACGTACGGCGCGTCGAGCGCCGCCGCAGCCAGCCGCCCGACCGCGACGGCGACGCGCCCGCGTGTCAGCTCGTCGAGGAACGGCGACCCCGCTTCGACCTCCTCCCGGGTCGGCCTCCGGTTGGAGGTCTCGCTGCCGGGGTGCGTCGGCACGACGTTCCACAGGAGCACTTCCTCCTCGACGCCGAGTCCGGTCAGCACACGGTGGACGATCGTCGCCGTGGCCTCCGCCGGGCCGGAGCCGGTGAGCTGGCGCTCCGACGTGAACGGGATCCCGCTGACGCGCGCGCCGCGGTAGCCGGCGGCCTCGCCGACGAGGACGACCGTGGAGGCTGCGCGGGCCGAGAGGTACGCGTGCAGCCGCTCGCGCCGCAGCTCCGAGCCGGCGTACTGGTTGAACGTCGCGCCGATCCGAGCGTCGGCGAGCCGGCCTACGAGCTCCAGCTGTTCCAGCGGACGACCTCCTCGTGCGCGCGACGGCGCTGCGAGAAGGCGCTCGTCGCCTCGGCCCAGTCGGGGTCCTCGGCGGGACGGCCGATGGTCACTCCGACGACGATCGTCAGGTCGTCCGGAATCGCCAGCAGCTCACGCCAGCGTGCGTCCTCCTCCACCGGAACGCCGTAGACGCCCGCACCCAGACCTTCCTCCAGCGCCGCCAGCCACACGAGCATGAGCGCCGCGCCGGCGTCGACGTGCCAGAACGGCACCGGCCACACCACCTCGACGCCGCCCGTGACCGCGAGCTTGTCCGGCTGGTTGTAGCGGTCGTGGTAGTCCTGCTCCCGCGTGAGCACGACGAAGTGCGCCGCCGCCTTGCCGAACCAGGCCCGCGAGCGCTCGTCCTCCTGCAGCGCGGCGAGCTGCTCGATCGTCTCGAGATCGTCGACGACGAGAAGTCGCAGTCCCTGGCTGTAGCCGGCGTTCGGACCGCGGCGCCCCGCGCGCGCGATCCGCTCGAGCGTCTCGCGCGGCACGCGCTCGCCGGTGTAACTGCGGACGGCGCGACGCTGCTTGAGCAGGTCGTAGAAGGACTCGCTCCCGGGCATCCCGGCATTATCAGTCAGGGTGAGAGCGGTAGAGCTCGTCTTCGCCGCGGGATGGGGAGCGTTCTGGCTCTATTGGCTCGCCGCGGCGTTCTCGACCAAGAGAGGTCGCATCCCTTGGTCTCGGGAGCTACGCATCCGCGTCGTGATCGTGGCCGCCGCCGTGATCGCCGCTCGCCTGGGTGCTCTTCGCGGCCACGGGCTCAATGCGGACGTGTGGCGAGCCGGTATCGGGCTCGCGCTGTTCGCCTCGGGCCTGCTGTTCGCCGTCTGGGCTCGCGTCCACATCGGCCGCAACTGGGGGACGCCGATGACACAGAAGCACGAGCCGGAGCTCGTGACGAGCGGGCCGTACCGCCTCGTCAGACATCCGATCTACTCGGGGATCCTCGTCGCAGGCCTCGGCACCGCGGTCGCGCTGAGCTGGTGGTGGCTCGCCGCGTTCGGACTGGCCGCGATCTACTTCCTCTACGCCGCGACGGTCGAGGAGCGCTTCCTGAGCGAGCAGTTCCCCGCCACCTATCCGGTCTACAAGCAGGCGACCAGGATGCTCGTGCCCTTCGTCTTCTGAGCTACTCCCACTCGATCGTCGCGGGCGGCTTGGACGTCACGTCGAGCACCACGCGGTTGACGCCCGGGATCTCGTTCACGATCCGGGCCGAGACGGTCTCGACCAGGTCGTAGGGGAGCCGTGCCCAGTCGGCAGTCATCGCGTCGTCGCTCGTCACCGCACGGATCACGATCGGGTACCCGTACGTCCGCTCGTCCCCCTGCACGCCGACCGAGCGGACGGCCGGCAGGACCGCGAACGACTGCCACAGCTCGCCGTAGAGACCCGCCCGGCGAACCTCCTCCTGCAGCACGGCGTCGGCCTGGCGCAGGATCTCGAGACGCTCGGCGGTGACCGCGCCGATGATCCGGATCGCGAGACCCGGCCCCGGGAACGGCTGGCGCCAGACCATCCGCTCGGGCATCCCGAGCTCCTCGCCGACGCGCCGCACCTCGTCCTTGAACAGGAGCCGGAGCGGCTCGACGAGGCGCATCTTCATGTCGGGCGGCAGTCCGCCGACGTTGTGGTGGGACTTGATCGTGGCGGCGACGCCCTCGGTGCCGCCCGACTCGATCACGTCCGAGTAGAGCGTCCCCTGCACGAGCCACTTGACGTCGCCGAGCTTGCGGGCCTCCTCCTCGAAGACGCGGATGAACTCGCGGCCGATGATCTTGCGCTTCTCCTCCGGCTCCTCGACGCCGTCGAGCAGCTCGAGGAACCGCTCCTGCGCCTGCACGTGGACGAGCGGGACGTGGAAGTGCTCGCCGAAGGTCTCCACGACCTGCTCGGCCTCGTCCTGGCGCAGCAGGCCGTGGTCGACGAAGACGCACGTCAGCTGCTCGCCGACCGCCTTGTGCACGAGCAGCGCCGCGACGGCCGAGTCGACCCCGCCCGACAGCGCGCACAGCACCCGCTCGCGACCGACCTGCGCGCGGATGCGCGCCACCTGCTCCTCGATCACGGCGGCCGGAGTCCACGCGGGCGGCGCGTCGGCGACGCGGTAGAGGAAGTTCTTCAGCACGTCCATGCCGTGCGGCGTGTGGACGACCTCCGGATGGAACTGGACGCCGTAAAGGCCCCGCTCGGGTGCCTCGAAGGCGGCGACCGGCGTCGCCGGCGAGCTCGCGACCACGCGCGCGCCCTCCGGAGCGGCGACGACCGTGTCGCGATGCGACATCCAGACCGTCTGCTCGGGTGGAGTGTCGGCCAGGAGCCGCGACTCGGTCGCCTCCATCGCGGTCCGCCCGAACTCCGAGACGCCGGTACGGTCGACGCGGCCGCCGAGCTCGAGCGCCATCAGCTGCGCGCCGTAGCAGATCCCGAGCGTCGGCACGCCCAGCTCGAACAGCGCGGGATCGACGCGCGGCGCGTCGTCGGAGTACACGGACGAGGGGCCGCCGCTGAGCACGAGCGCGTACGGGTTCCGGGCGCGCACCGCCTCGGGCGTGATCGTGTGGCCGACGAGCTCGGAGTAGACGCGACACTCGCGCACGCGCCGCGCGATCAACTGCGAGTACTGCCCGCCGAGATCGAGGACGAGAACCGGCCGGTCCTCGCGGGCCGGGAGCTCGACCACGCGCGCGCCCTCAACGCCGATAGTTCGGCGCCTCCTTCGTGATCGTCACGTCGTGCGGATGCGACTCGCGCAGGCCCGCCGCCGTGATCCGGACGAAGCGCGCCCGCTTCATCTCGTCGATCGTCGCCGCCCCGCAGTAGCCCATCGCCTGCCGCAGCCCGCCGACGAGCTGGTGGACGACGTGCTGGAGCGGCCCCTTGTAGCCGACGCGGCCCTCGATCCCCTCCGGGATGAGCTTCTCGACGTCCTCGACGTCGCCCTGGAAGTAGCGGTCCTTCGAGAAGCCGCGGGCCTTCATCGCGCCGAGCGAGCCCATGCCGCGGTACTCCTTGAAGCGCTCGCCCTGCACGAGGATCACGTCGCCCGGCGTCTCGTCGGTGCCGGCGAGCATCCCGCCGAGCATGACGGCGTCCGCGCCGGCCCCGATCGCCTTCGCGATGTCTCCGGAGGAGGTGATGCCGCCGTCGGCGATCACCGGAACGCGGCTCTCCGCGGCCACTCCCACCACGTCGTGGATCGCGCTGATCTGGGGGACGCCAACCCCGGCGACGACGCGCGTCGTGCAGATCCCGGACGGGCCGATGCCGACCTTGACCGCATCCGCGCCCGCGTCGAGCAGCGCCCGCGCCGCCTCTCCCGTCGCGATGTTCCCCGCGACGACCTCGACGGCGACGCCGTCCTTGATCCGTCGCACCATCTCGAGCACCCCGAGCGAGTGGCCGTGCGCCGTGTCGACGACCACGACGTCGGCTCCGGCGGCGACGAGCGCCTCGGCGCGCTCGAGCGCATCAGGCCCGACGCCGACGGCGGCACCCACACGCAGGCGTCCCTGGTCGTCCTTCGTCGCGTCCGGGAACTCGATCTTCTTCTGGATGTCCTTGACCGTGATCAGCCCGCGCAGCCGCCCGTCGGCGTCGACCACGGGAAGCTTCTCGATCTTGTTCCGGTGGAGGATCTCCTCGGCCTCCACGAGCGTCGTCCCCACCGGCGCGGTGACGAGGTTGCGGGAAGTCATGAGCGCCGAGATCGGCTGGTCGACGTCGTTCTCGAAGCGAAGGTCCCGGTTCGTGAGGATGCCGACGAGCACTCCCTCGTCGTCGGTGATCGGAACGCCCGAGACCTTGTAGCGCGCCATCAGCTCGAGCGCCGCGCGCACGGGCGCCTCGGGCGGCAGCGTCACCGGCTCGACGATCATCCCCGACTCGGACCGCTTCACCTTGTCGACCTCGGCCACCTGCCCGTCGATCGAGAGGTTGCGGTGCAGGATGCCGATCCCTCCCTCCCGCGCGAGGGCGATCGCGAGGCGGGCCTCGGTCACCGTGTCCATCGCGGCCGAGACGATCGGGATCGCGAGGTCGATCGACCGCGTGAGACGGGCGCGCGTCGAGACGTCGTTCGGCAGCACGTGCGACTCGGCCGGGACGAGGAGGACATCGTCGAAGGTGAGGCCCTCGCGGCCGAACTTCCGGTCGAGCTCCAGCAGCCGCTGGACGTCGTCGGCGTTCAGCTCGGCTGCGAAGTGCTCCGTCAAGAAGAGCAGGGTAACACCCGTTCAGGACGGGAAATTTGACAACGCCCTAACAGGCCCTAGCTACCGTCCAGCCCGTGCGGGCCCTCCTCGCTTCCGCGGGACTTCTCGTCCTCGCCGGCTCGGCGCTGGCCGGACGTCCGACGGCCCACACCCTGCGCAAGAGCGGCGGCGGACCGATCGAGGCGGTCGCACAGGACAACAACCTCGCCGCGTGGTTCGCGTCGGGCACCCGTCCGTGCAACGAGGTGCACGTGCTGATCCCGGGCAAGAAGGACCGGAGCTTTCCGCCGCCCTCGCCCGACAGCATGACCTGCCGCTGGGACATCACCGGCGGCGACTCGCAGCTCGCGCTCGCGGCCAAGATGTCCACGGCCCTCTGGACGCTGCACGAGAACGGGACTCCGTCCTTCGACCAGGTCGTCGCCGGCCCGTTCGGCGGGCCCGAGCGTCAGCTCGAACGCCTCACCCACGGGACCAACGGCATCGGTGACTGGCTCGGCGGGGTCGCCGGCGCGGGCAGGACGCTTGCGTACTCGTGGGTCGACGTCGAGTACGTCGACCCCGTCGCCTGCCTCTCGGGAGGATCCTGCAAGGAGAAGATCGCCGACGGTGGGATCCGGATCGTCACGCGCCAGGGCTCGAAGTACACGTTCCCGGCGCTGGCCGGGGCGAGGCCCGCGCTCCAGCTCGCCGCCGCCGCCGGACGCATCGCCTACATCCCCGCGGTCACGGTGAAGTCCGGCCGGCCTTCCCCGAACACGAACAACTCGATCTACATCGTGGACGCCGACACCGGGGACGCCGTCGGGCAGGCGTTCGTCCACGGAATCCCCATCGCGATCGCGCTCTCCTCCCGGGTGCTCGCCGTCCTCACGACGCAGGCCGGCCCACGCGACAGGATCTCCTGGTTCTCGGCAACCGACGGCACCAAGCTCGGCAGCGCGATCGTCTCGGCGGGCGCGGCGCCGCAGCTCGCGGCCGACAACCGGGCGATCGTCTACCGGGTGGGCCGCCTGCTCCGCCGCATCTCCACGCGGAACGGCCGGATCGGAAAGCTCGTCACGACGGGCCAGAACTATGTCGGGCTCTCGCTCGCGCACCATCGGCTCGTCTGGGCGGAGAACCACAACCGGGCCGGCCGGCTGCGCGCGCTGGCGATCGGCTAGCTCGGAGCTCAGCCGGCCTCGACGGGCGCGAGCTCGACGATCTCGACACCGCCGGCGAGGCGCGTGGCCTCTCGCGGGTCGAACCGTCCGGCCCCGAGCTCGACGACCGAGGCCGCCGCGCAACCGACCGCCGTGCGCAGCGCGTCGCCGACCGAGCGCCCGTTGAAGCGCTCGGAGAGGTAGCCGCCGAGGAGCACGTCGCCTGCGCCGACGGGAGCGATCGGCTCGACGCGGGGGATCGACGCGCGGAAGCGCTGCACCCGCCGGTCCTCCCGGATGAGCGCGAAGCACGCCGTCTCCTGGGTGATGAGGACGTTCCGCGCGCCGAGGTCGGCGATCGTGTCGAGCGCCATGACGAAGTCCTCCTCGTCCATGAACTCCTGCCCGACGAGGCTCTCTGCCTCCTGCTGGTTCGGCGTGACGAGATACGGCTCGGCCTCGACGCCGAGGCGCAGCGGCTCTCCCTCGCAGTCGAGCACGCACTTGATGCCGCGTCGCGACAGGTCGTGGATGGCGCGGGCGTAGAAGTCGTTCTCGACGTCGCGCGGCAGCGAGCCGCAGAAGACGACGAAGCTCGCCACCCGCGAGAGGTAGTGGAGCTTGTCCGACAGCATCTCGAGCTCGTCCGGCCGCACGGCAGGCCCCCACTCGTAGACCTCGGTGAGCGCGCCGGCGGTCGGGTCGACCACCGCGATCGACGTGCGCGACTCGTCGGAGATGCGAACGAAGTCGCTGATGATCCCCTCGAGGCCGAGATCCTCGACGATCCGCTCGCCCGTGCGGCCGCCGGCGAGCCCGGTCGCGACGACCGGCGCCTCCAGCCGCTTCAGCGCCCGCGCGACGTTGATGCCCTTGCCGCCCGCGCTCGTGAGGCTGCTGCTCGCCCGGTGCCGGTGGCCGAACTGGAAGTTCGGAACGGTCAGCGTCCGGTCGACCGCGGCGTTGAGGGTTACGGTGACGATCACTGCCGGTGCACCACGCCGGGGCGGAGGTTACTGGACGCGGATCCTCTGGCCGACGCGGAGCGCAGTCGGATTGATTCCGGGATTGAGCTTCTCGAGCTGGGCGACGGTCGTCCCGGTCTTGGTCGCGATCGACCCGAGCGTGTCGCCCGACTCGACGGTGTACGTCCGCAGGCGCCGGTGACGATGCCCCTGGTGCTTCTTCGTCTTCGACGTCACCGTCGTGGTCGGCGTCGTGGCGTGATGCTTGCCGTGGTTGAGGCCGGCGCGCACGACGAGGGCGCCGATCGTGATCGCGGCGAGGAACGCGACGGGCGCCGCCCAGCGCGTGATCCGGCGCCGCTCCACGACTCAGCCCGCGACGGCGAGGACGCGGAGCTCGTCGGCGAGGCGGGTGGCCTCGGTCGCGGCGGCCTCCTGCCAGCCCTCGCCGCGGTCGGCGTAGAGCACGGAGCGCGAGGCCGAGACGAGCGCGCTCGCCGGCCCGGCCGAGAACGCCTCCGCAAGGTCGTCGGCGCGGCCTCCCTGTGCGCCCACCCCCGGGAGCAGGAGCACCGACCGCGGCAGCAGCCGGCGAGCCTCGGCCACCTCCTGCGGGAACGTCGCGCCCACGACGGCGCCGACCGAGGAGAGCCCGCTCGCGCCGAGGCGGTCGGCGCCCCAGCGGTCCACGAGGTCGGCGACGTGCTGCCACAGCGGCCGTCCATCGGCGAGCGGCAGGTCCTGGAGGTCCACGCTTCCCGGATTCGAGGTCTTGACGACGACGAACACGCCGAGCGCGTCTCGCGCGAAGAAGGGCTCGAGCGAGTCGCCGCCGAGGTAGGGATTCACGGTGATCGCGTCCGCGAGCGGCGCGAGGGCGGCGGCATAGGCGCGCGCCGTCGACGGAACGTCCCCCCGCTTGGCGTCGACGACCACGAGCAGCCCGGCCGCGCGCGCGTGATCGCACACCTCGGCGAGCGCCGCCCAACCGTCGGCGCCCTGCGCCTCGAAGAACGCCGCCTGCGGCTTCACCGCGACGGCGACGTCGGCGACCGCGTCGACGATCCCGCGACAGAACTCGGCGACTCCGAGTCCCTCCGGCATGAGCGTGGGATCGGGATCGAGCCCGACGCAGAGCGGCGCGCCCTTGCGTTCCACGGCAGCCACGAGCCGATCCGCGAAATGACCCGCGTCGCTCATCCCGATGAGGATACGGGGACCTCCGGAAAGGACTTCCCGAAAATAGAGAAGCCGCCCGGAGGCGGCCTCTCGATCCTCGGAGGAGACTTGGGCTGGTCTAGAAGGACGACGTCTGCTTGACGGCCGTCTTGAGGCCGCTGCCGGCCGAGAACTTGGGAACACGTGCCGCAGGGATGTGCACCTTCTCGCTCGGGTTGCGAGGGTTGACCCCCGTCCGTGCCGCGCGATTCGCGGTCGAGAACTTTCCGAATCCTGTAAACGCAACCTCGCCCCCGCCCTTGAGCGTGTCGGTGACGGCCTCGAGAAACGCGTCGACGGCCTTGCCTGCGTCGCGGTTGGACAGCTGCGCGCGGCGGGCAATCTCGGATACGAACTCCTGCTTCGTCACTCTCTCCTCCAGTCGTAGATCGCTTGCTGGGCCTGAACGACCCTACCAACTCCGTGTTTGCCGCTCAACCATGCGGTTTTGCGGGGGTTTTCTCCCCTTGTAGCAGGTCTCCTGCCCGGAAAAGCGGCCGTAGACGCACGGCGTGGCGCGCGAGAGCGTCGGCTCCGCCCTCCTCGCGGTCGATCACGCAGACCGCCGTGCCGACGACGAGACCGGCGTCGCGGACGGCCGAGATCGCCTCTACGAGCGCCCCGCCGGAGGTGACGATGTCCTCGACGAGGCACACGAGCTCGCCCTGCTCGTACGCGCCCTCGAGCCGATTCGCGGTGCCGTACTCCTTCGCCGCGTCCCGGACGATCACGAACGGCAGCCCGCCTGCGAGCGAGGCGGCGGCGGCGAGCGGCACGGCGCCGAGCACCGGGGCGGCGAGGCGCACGGCCTCGGGCTCGTGCTCGCGAGCGGCGGCGGCGATCCGCTCCCCGAGCGCGGCGAGGAGATCCGGGCGCGTCTCGAAGCGGAACTTGTCGAGGTAGTAGCGCGAGCGCTTGCCGGAACGCAGGACGAAGTCGCCCTCGAGGTAGGCCGCCGAGACGAGCGCCTGCCGCAGCTCCGCGTCGTTCATGCGCGCCGGGCCGCCGTGAGGACCTGCTGCGCGAGCGGAAGGAGCCGGTCCGCCTCGGCCGAGCCTGCGCCGAACGTGACGAAGGAGCCGTCGTCGAAGTAGAGGTCGATCCGCTCTCGGTTGCCGCCGAACCAGCGCCGGTACACCGCGGTTCCGGCGAGCGCGCCGCTCGCGAAGCCGGCGAGCGTGAGCAACCTACGTCTCATCCGCCACCGCGGCGAGGCACCGCTTCAGGTCGTAGAAGACGAGACCCGGCGCCGCCCGGCCGCCCGTGACGGCGACGATCGTCCGCTCGCCCTCGCCGGTGACTGCGAAGACGTCGCCGTCGGAGAGCGCCGCGTGGAGCTGGGTGACGCGCCCCTTGCTGCGGAACGCCGCGCCGTCGGCGAGCTCGCGCACCGCGCGTGCGAGCAGGCCCGCCCGCGCTTCCGCGACTCCGACCGAGCCCGCCATCTCCCCGTCGGCGGCGACGACGGCGGCCGCCTCGATCTGCGGCGAGATCTCCACGAGATCCGCGAGAGCCCGCGCCGCCTCCATACGCCGTCGAGGCTATCAGCGAGGATTCGCCCGTGACGATTCGGCGGCGTCAGCTCGTGCGCAAGTTCTTCGCCGACCGCGGCACGCATCTCGCGGCGATGGTCGCGTACTTCGCGCTCCTCTCGTTCGTGCCTCTCGTATTCCTCACGCTCTCACTCTTCGGCCTCGCCCACCGCGCGCAGGCGTCGGACTTCTTCATCCGGGAGCTGAAGCACGCGTTCCCCGGAACCTCGCTGGACAGCATCATCAAGCTCGTCCATCGCGTGCAGAACAACGCGGCGGCGCTCGGGATCATCGGCGGCGTCGGCCTGCTCTGGTCGTCGCTCTCGCTCTTCAGCGCGCTCGAGTCGGCGCTCAACATCGTCTACGGGCTGCCGAATCGCCGCTTTCTGCACGGGAAGCTGCTCGCCGCGGCCCTGACGGCGAGCGTCCTCGTCACGCTGTTCGTCAGCCTCGTGGTCGGCGCCGTCGGCGTCGACTTCCTCAAGCACAACCTCGGCGCCTTCGCGCGCAGCCCCGTCCTCGCCTACGCCGTCTCGATCGGGGTCTCCCTCGTCGGCGTCTTCCTCTTCCTGCTCGTCGTCTACCGCTGGCTCCCGAACACGCACGTCCGCTGGGAGGAGGCGCTGCCCGGAGCCGTCCTCGGCGCGATCATGTTGGAGGCGTCGTTCCAGGCGTTGCCGATCTTCGTGCGCTTCGCCGACGTCAACGTGACTCTGCGGACGCTGGGCGGGCCCGCGATCCTCCTGCTCTGGCTGTACGTGATGGCGAACGTCATCGTCTTCGGCGGCGAGCTCAACTGGTGGTGGCGGGAACGGCGGAACGCGACGGCCGCGGCCCCGCTGCAGCTGACAGGCAGCGAGGAGCCGGAACCTCCTCCGGCCTAGCGAGCGGTCAGCGCGGCGAGGAGGGCGCGGGCGGCGCGGGCCCGGTGGGAGCTCTGTGCCTTCCACTCGTTGCCGAGCTCGGCCACCGTCCGCTCCTCGCCGTCGGGGACGAAGACCGGGTCGTACCCGAAGCCCTCGCTTCCGCGAGCCTCCTCCGCGATCCGGCCCTCGAGCGTGCCCGTCCCGCGCAGCTCGTGTCCCTCCGGCGTGAGGAGTACGAGCTCGGAGACGTAGCGCGCACGGCGGTCGGCGACGCCCTCGAGTTCGCCGAGGAGCTTCGCGACCGCGGGCGGCCCCTCGGGCGCATAGCGCGCGGAGAGCACGCCGGGCCGGCGGCCGAGTGCCTCGACCTCGAGCCCCGAATCCTCGGCGAGGACCCAGCCGGGCTCGTGCTCCCGGCCGAACGCGGCCTTGAGCGCCGCGTTCTCGTAGTACGTCGCGCCGGTCTCGGCGGGGTAGTCGTCGCGGTCGAGCGGCTCGATCGTCCAGCCCGGGAGAAGCGCTTCGAGCTCACGTGCCTTGTGCCGGTTCCGCGAGCAGAGGACGGCCCTCAATCCGTCCACTGCACCTCGAGCACGCCGTCCACGTCCGCGACGCCGGCCACGACGGCGACGGCCGCGGTGCCGGGCGGCAGCTCGACGTTCGCGGCGACCGATCGGCGCTCGCCCTCCTGCGTCACGTCGAGCGACACGACGCGCCCGCCGGCCCGCTCGATCGCATCGATGATCGGTCCCGGGCTGCCGCCGGCGGGGATCTCGACGAGCAGCCGGTCGTGCTGCGGGCGGTAACGGCTGAGGATCCGGAAGGCGACGACGCGCAGCGGCCCGAGCGTGAGGAGCGCGCCGAGGGTGGCGATGAGCGCGCCGTCCCAGTAGCCGGCGCCGGCGGCCATGCCGATCGCGGCCACGAGCCACAGCGAGGCGGCCGTCGTGAGGCCGCGCACCGAGAGGCCTTGACGGATGATCGCGCCCGCGCCGAGGAAGCCGATCCCGCTCACGATCTGAGCCGCGATCCGCGTCGGGTCGACCTTGCCGTCGAAGTTGCTGAAGCCGTACGCGGAGACGAGCGTGAACAACGCCGCCCCGACCGAGACGACGAGATGCGTCCGCAGACCCGCCTGGCGCTCGCGCAGCTCGCGCTCGACGCCGATCGCGCCGCCGAGTGCCGCGGCGACGAAGACGCGCAGCAGCACCTCGGGCCAGCCGATCTGCGCGACCGCGGCGAGGACGCTAGGGGAGCTCACGCGCGACCGTCTCGGCCTGGAGCGCCGCGATCTCGCCGATGCCCGCCGCCGCCAGCCCGAGCAGCTGGTCGAGCGTCTCCCGCGCGAACGGGTCGCGCTCCGCCGTCGCCTGCACCTCCACGAGGCGCCCGTCGCCGGTCATCACGACGTTCATGTCCGTGTCCGCGTTCGAGTCCTCGGCGTAGTCGAGGTCGAGCAGCGGGACGCCGTCGACGACGCCGACGGAGACGGCGGCGACGGAGTCGCGGAAGGTGCGGGAGAGGCCGAAGCGGTCGAGCGCCCGCATCGCCGCGACGTACGCACCGCAGATCGCGGCGCAGCGCGTGCCGCCGTCGGCCTGGAGGACGTCGCAGTCGAGCCACAGCGTCCGCTCTCCGAGCGCCTCGAAGTCGGCCACGGCGCGGATCGCGCGCCCGATCAGCCGCTGGATCTCGACCGTCCGCCCCTGCTGCTTGCCGCGCGCGGCCTCCCGCTGCACGCGCTCCCCCGTCGACGCGGGCAGGAGCGAGTACTCCGCGGTGATCCAGCCGCGGCCCTGGTTGCGCAGCCAGCGGGGCACGTCCTCCTCGACCATGGCGGTGCACAGCACCTTCGTCCGCCCCTGCGTGATGACGACCGAACCGTGCGGGTTCTCGAGGTAGTCCGGCTCGAAGGAGATGGCGCGGAGCCGATCGGGCTTCCGGCCGCCCTCGCGGCCCGTCAAGCCGTCGCCCCCTCGAGCGTCGCGACGGTCACGTGCTCGACCTCGCCCACCGGCAGCTGGAGGAAGCGGCGGCCGAGCTCGCGGAACGCCGCCGGGTCGCCGGTGGTGAGGAAGCGGTAGGCGCCCACCCGGTGGCGCTCGTTCTCGACCCCCTTGCGCGAGAGCGTCTCGGCGACCTCGCGGGCGGTCTCCTCCGCCGAGAAGACGAGCGTCACGTCGCGACCGAAGACGCGCTGGAAGATCTTGCGGATGAGCGGGTAGTGGGTGCAGCCGAGGATCACGGTGTCGACGCCCTCCGCCTGCAGCGGCGCCGCGTACTCGCGCACCGCGCGCTCCGTCTCCTCCCCGTACGGATCATCGCCCTCGATCAGCGGCACGAGCCGCGGGCACGCCACCGGGTGGAAGGAGATGCCCGCGTCGAGCGCGTGCACGAGCTCGGCGTAGCGGCCCGCCTCCACGGTCGCCTCGGTGGCCAGCAGGCCGACCCGGCGGTTCCGCGTCGCCTGTACCGCCGCATGCGCCTCGGGCGTGATCACGCCGACGACCGGCACGGTCAGCTCCTCCTGCAGCCGCGGGAGCGCGGCCGACGTCGCGGCGTTGCAGGCGACGAGGATCAGCTTCACGTCCCGCTGCTCGAGGTAGGCGCCGATCTCGCGCGCGAAGCGGCGGATCTCCTCGAGCGGCCGCGGGCCGTACGGCAGGCGCGCGTGGTCGCCGAGGTAGACGAAGTCCTCGTTCGGCATCGTCACGAGGCACTCGTGGAGGACGGTCAGCCCTCCCACGCCGGAGTCGAAGACGCCCACGGGCCGCGGATCCATGGCGTCCATCGTAAATGCGCGCTAGCGTGAGCCTCAGTGGGTCGGGCTCGGGTCTTCCTCGCGGTCGCCGCCGCAGCGCTCCTGTGTGCGGGCGGCGCCTCGGCGGTCTTCGCGGGGACGCGGCCCGGCGCTGCGACGGCGCAGCAGCTGATCAAGGTCTCGGACGGGACGGAGCTCGCGTGCGCGCTCTCCCTCCCCGGCGGAACGAAGCCCGCCGGCGGCTGGCCGGGCGTCATCCTCTTCCACGGCCTGGGGCAGTCGCACCAGGACATGGCGCCGATCGGCACGGCGCTGGCGCAGTTCGGCTTCGCCTCGGTCGCCTGCGACGCCCGCGGCACCGGCGCCTCCGGCGGCAAGTTCGGGCTCGAGGGAGCGAAGGAGGTGCAGGACGCGAGCGACCTGTTCCACTGGCTCGCCGCCCGGCCCGAGGTCTCGGACACGCAGATCGGCGCCCTGGGCCTCTCGCTCGGCGGAGCCCAGGTCTGGAACGCGGCGGCCGCCGGGGTTCCGTTCAAGGCGATCGTCCCCGCGATCACGTGGACGAGCCTCGCGTCGGCGCTCAACCCGCACAACGTGCCCAAGACCGGCCTGCTCGGCCTCCTCTCACAGGCCGTGCCGCTGTCGCACTGGGATCCGGCCCTGGTACAGACTGCGCAGACGCTGCTCCAGGGGCAGGTGACGCCGGCGGTCTCGAGCGCCGAGGCGGCTCGCTCGTCACGCTCGCGCCTCCACTCGCTCACCGTTCCGACGCTCATGCTGCAGGGCCGGCACGACTTCCTCTTCGACATGGATCAGGCGATCGCGGCGTGGAAGCTGCTGGCCGGGCCGAAGCGGCTGTACCTCGGCGACATCGGCCATGCACCCGCGACGAATCCGGCGGCCGAGCAGGCCGGCTACGTCGCGGAGGCCGCGGCCTGGTTCGCCCACTACCTCGCGGGAGGACCGCCGATCCCCGGCGGCGTCGAGCTCGCCCACGATCCGTGGAACGGAGCGACGACGGCCTACAGGAAGCTGCCGGCGACCAGGACGGCGAGCGTCAATCTTCCCGGCACCACGAAGCTCTCGGGCTCGAAGCTCGCGACCCGGTCGGTGCGCCTGACCGGCGGGCCGCACGAGACGTTCGGCGACGGTTCCGTCAAGGTGCGCTACTCGGGCGCGACCGGCTGGACTCACCTCGTGGCGACGCTCTCGGTGAAGGGCGCCAGGACGCCCGTGACGGAGGGCGCCGCGGTCGTCAAGGCTTCCTCCGGGGTCCTGAAGATCCCGCTCATGGACGAGGCGGTGCTCCTGCCGCGCGGCAAGAAGCTCGTCCTCAAGCTCGGCGCGGTGTCCGCCGACGACGTGTACCGCCTCGGCGTGCCGGTCTACGCCGCCGGCGCACCGCAGGGAGCCTCGATCACCCTCCACAGCGAGACGCTGACGCTCTCCTTCCTCAAGCACACGGTCTCGAGGTAGCGCCCAGGTAGCGTCCGTCGCGTGACGGCGACGATCCGGATCGGCACGTGCTCCTGGGCCGACGAGGCGCTCTCGAAGTGGTTCTATCCGCCGAAGCTGCCGGCGAAGGAGCGGCTCACCTGGTACGCGGAGCACTTCGACACGGTCGAGGTCGACTCGACCTTCTACCGGCTGCCCAGCGAGTCGATGGTGCAGGGCTGGGCGGAGCGGACGCCGGACGGGTTCACGATGCACGTCAAGGCGTTCGGCCTCATGACGCGCCACCCGGTGAAGGCGGAGGTGATCCCCGAGGACCTGCGGGCCGAGATGCCGGTGGACGAGCGCGGCCGGGTCGACCGGCCGCCGAGGGAGCTTCGCGGCGAGATCTTCCGCCGCTTCCTCGCCGCCCTCGAGCCGCTCCGCGCCGCGGGCAAGCTCGGCGGCATCCTGCTCCAGCTGCCTCCCTACGTCGTCCACAAGGAGGCGTCGCTCGACTACCTCGAGTGGGCGCGCGAGCAGCTCGGCGACGACGAGATGCTCGTCGAGTTCCGGCACCGCTCGTGGCTCGACGACGAGAACCGCGCTGCGAGCCTCGCGTTCCTCGAGCGGATCGGGGCCGGCTACGTCGTCGTCGACGCGCCACGGTCGGACACGGCGAAGAACCTCGTGCCGACCGTCGTCGCGACGACCTCCCCGACCTCCTACGTCCGCTTCCACGGCCGCAACCTCGGGACGTGGAACAAGCGCGGCGGCTCGGCGGCCGAGCGCTTCGACTACCTCTACTCCGACGACGAGCTCGGCGAGTGGGTCGAGCCGCTGCGCGAGCTCGCCGGGCAGTCGGAGCAGGCCTACGCCTTCTTCAACAACAACGCCTCGTCGGAGGATCCAGAGAACCCGCTCGGGCGCGTCGCGCAGGCGGCGACGAACGCCCGGCAGCTGCGGCGGCTCCTCGACGTGAACCGGATCGCCGCGAGCGGCGGATCGTAGGCTGCGGCCGTGGACGTCCTCTCGATCGTGCATCCCGGGGATGCGGGCAGCGAGCTCTTCGGGCCGCTCGTGCGCGAGCTCGGGCACCGGTTCGACGAGCGGAGCTTCGCCGAGGGAACGCCACCGGCGCCCGACACCTACGACGCAGTGCTCGTCTTCGGCGGCTCGATGCACGTCGACCAGGAGGAGCAGCACCCGTGGCTCTGCGGCGAGGCGAAGTGGCTACACGGGCTCCTCGAGGGCCCCACGCCGACGCTCGGCGTCTGCCTCGGCTCGCAGCTCCTTGCGCAGGCGGCGGGCGCCTGGGTCGGGCCGCTTCCCGTGCCGGAGATCGGCTGGAGCGACGTCGAGCTGACGGACGCCGGTTCGGCCGACCCCGTCCTCTCAGCTCTGCCTCCGCGCTTCGAGGCGCTGCAGTGGCACCACTACGCCCACGAGCTGCCGCAGGGCGCCGTCGCGCTCGCGCACAGCGCGGCGTCGCTGCAGGGATTCCGTCTCGGCGACATGTGCTGGGGAGTCCAGTTCCACCCGGAGGTGACGGAGCCGCAGCTCGAGCGGTGGATCGCCGACAAGTCCGATCTGCCGGCCGATCCGGAGCGGCTGCGCGCCGAGACGCGCGAGCGGATCGGCGGCTGGAACGAGCTCGGACGCCGCCTCTGCCGCTCGTTCCTGGCCGCGGCCGAGCGGCTTGCCCGCTGACGCGCTCGCGCTCGCCCTCGCGGCGGCCGTCCTCCACGCGGGTTGGAACGTCCTGCTGCGCGGATCGGAGGACGTCGAGGCCCGCACCGCCGTCGTCCTCGGGCTCTCGCTGCTCCTCTTCGCGCCGGTCGCCGCCGCGACGTGGTCGGTCTCGTGGGCGGTGGCGCCGTACGTCGCCGCGTCGGCCGCCTTCGAGGGCGCCTACTTCGCTCTCCTCGTCGCGGCCTACCGGCGGCGGGAGCTGTCCGTGGTCTACCCGATCGCACGCGGATCGGCGCCGCTGCTCGTCCTGCTGGGCACCGCGGTCGTCCTCGCCCGCCACGTCTCCGCGGCAGCAGCGGTCGGCGTCTGCCTCGTGGCCGTCGGGGTCGTGCTCGTTCGCGGGATTGGTCGCGGCGCGGAGGGCGTGCTCGTCGCGCTCGCCATCGGCTGCGCGATCGCCGGCTACACGCTCGTCGACAAGGACGGGCTCCGGCACGCCGCCGCTCTCCCGTACCTCGAGCTCGTCATGGCCCCCGTCGGCCTCGTCGCCGTACCGGTGGTGGCGGCGCGACGGGGCCTGCGCGTGCTCCGGGCCGAGCTCGGATGGGGCGCAGTGCTCACCGCTGCCGCGTCGTTCGGCGCCTACGCGCTCGTGCTGGCCGCGCTCCGGCTCGCTCCCGCTCCCGAGGTCGCCGCGGTACGCGAGACGAGCGTCGTCCTCGCAGCCCTACTCGCGGGAGCGTTCCTCCGCGAGCGCGTCGGCCTCGAGCGGCTTGCGGGGGCCGTCGCGGTCGCGGCCGGCGTCGCGCTCATCGCGCTGGCCTGACTCCGTCCGGCGGCGGGTTCACGATAGCCCGCGGTCGGGGGGATTTCGGCTCTGGAGGTGGGGAGATGCGGTTCGACTGGAAGAGCATGAGCACGCTGGATCGGGTGATCGCGGGCGGCGCGGCGGTCGCGTTCATCGCGCTGTTCCTGCCCTGGTACGGCGTCAGCGTGGGGCCGTTCAGCGCGTCCGTCAGCGGCTGGTCCGCGGGCTTCACGGCCTGGGCCGGCGGATTGCTCCTGACCATCGCGGGAGTGCTCCTGGTGCTCCGCCGCTCGGGAGTCTCGGTGCCCTCGGCAATGGGACCCTCGCTGCAGGTGGCGGCCCTCGCCGCGGTCGGACTGCTGCTCGTGATCATTCGCTGGGTGACCTTCCCTCGCTATCACGCCGTCGGCATCAGCTACGGCGTCGGGGCGAGATACGGCATCTACATCGCGCTGATCGCGGGCATCGCCGAGACCGCAGCGGCGGTGATGGCGCTGCGCGCCTCGGGCGAGCCGGTGCCGTGGAGCCAGGCGCAGCAGACCGACGCGCCGGCGGAGACGCCTCCCGAGACTCCCGCGGCCCCCGAGGAGTAGCTCAGCGCTCGAGCGGCAGCTCGTCGTGGCGGCTCCACTCGTGCCAGGAGCCGGCGTAGTTGCGCGCCTCGTAGCCGGCGGAGCGGAGCGCGAGGGTCGCCAGCGCCGAGCGTGAGCCGGAATGGCAGTAGGCGACGATCTCGGCGCCGTCGGGCAGGCCGACGCGCTCGCGAATCCGCTCCGGCGGCGCCGGCCGTCCCGGGCCCTCGTACAGCTCGGCGACGTCGAGATTCCGGGCGCCCGGGATGTGCCCCTGGCGGGGGTCGCACGGCTTGCCTCGCCGGCCGGTGTACTCGTCGGGCGTCCGCACGTCGAGGATCGTCAGCGACGCGTCCCCGAGCCGCCCGACGAGCTCCCCGCGCGTCGGCAGCGCGCGAGGGCTCGGCTCGAGATCCGCCTCCGCCTCTCGCAGGTGCTCGAGCTCGACCGCGCCCTCCTCGAGCTCGCCCTGCCAGCCGGCGATCCCGCCGAGCAGGATCGCGACCCGGGGATGGCCCGCGAGCTCGGCCATCTGCGCCGCCGGCATCGCGCCGACGCCGTCGCCGCGGTCGACGAGCACGAGCCGCTCCCGGCCGGTGATCCCGTGCCGCCGCAGCCGTAGCGCGATCTCCTGCGCCAGCGCGCGGGCCGACTCCTCGTCGGCGGCCGGCGGAGGCGAGCCGAGCACGAGCGGCCGCGAGCCGGGGATGTGCCCGCGCATGTGCGCATTCGGGCCGCGGACGTCGCCCACGACGAGATCGTCCTCGCCGAGGTGCACGGCGAGCCACTCGGAGTCGACGACCGCCCTCACAGCGCGGCGACGATATCTGCTTCGGCTGCGATCGCGGGCCGCTCCTCGAGCCGCGCGAGCCAGTCGGCGAGAGCCGGCAAGCCGTCGAGCTCGACGCCGAGCATGTCGCGCGCCCGCAGCAACCACGGGACGAAGGCGATGTCGGCGAGCCCGTACTCCATGCCGCCGAGGTACGGCCGCTCGGCGAGCAGCGCGTCGAAGCGCCCGAGTGCCGCCTCGAAATCCTCCCGCGCGCCGTCCTCTCCGCGCCGGAAGGCGTAGTACGGGTCGGTGAAGTCGTGGTCGCGGAAGACGAGGAGCCGGACCGCGGCGCGGTCGGCGGGATCCGGCGGCAGCAGCGGAGGCTCGGGGTAGCGCTCCTCGAGGAACTCCATGATCACCGCCGACTCCGCCAGCACCCAGCCGTCCTCCTCGATCACGGGCACACGTCCGGCCGGGTTCTTCTCGTAGAGCCACACCGGCCGGTCGGAGAGGTCGATCTCGACGGCCTCGAACTCGATCCCCTTCTCGGCGAGGACGATGCGGGCTCGTGCGGCATAGGGGCAGCGTGCGGCGTTGTAGAGCGTGATCACGGGTGCACCCCGATGACCCCGGCGATCTGCTCGTACAGCTCCTGCGCCGGCGGCAGCTCGTCGGGCGAGGCCGCGGTGCGCGCCGCCTCGCGCACCCGCCGCGGGTCGGCGCCGGTCAGCCGCCCGACGACGGTCGCGTTGGCGCCGAGCGCATAGGCGTCGCCCGGCGGCAGCGCCCCGTAGTACTCCGGAACGGACAGGTACTCGTCGACGTCGGCGCCGCGGTCGAACAGGTCGTAGCGGACGACCGCTCCGCGCTCGATGCCGAGCGAGAGGACGACACCTCCGGTCGTGTACGAGAGCTCCTTCGCCAGCGCCTTGAGCCGCGCGGGATCCGCGTCGGTCGCGTCGGAGCGCACCCGCACCCAGTTGCCCTCGACCTCGACCTCCGGCTCGCTGCGCAGAACCTTGACCGCGTCCCGCTTGACCTTCTCCACGTCGTCGGTCTGGACGTGGACGAAGCCGAACGTCGGTCCCTCGCTCGGGGCGAGCCGCTGCCCGAGCTGGGTCAGGGATGCCGCGAGCGTCAGCTCGACCGGCTTGAACCCCCACCGCTCGTAGATCGCGCGCGCCTCGGCGTTGGAGGCGAGGACCTCGAGCTCGAGCATCTCCGCCCCGGCTTCGCGCAGCCGCGACGCGACCTCGTGCACGAGCTCGGCCGCGAGGCCCTTGCCCCGCGCCTTCGGTCGCACGTACACGACCTCGAGAAAGCCGAGCTTCTCCCCTCGCCGCCTGGCGACCGCGAGCCCGTCCCCGTCCGCGAGCAGGACGATCTCCTCCTCGACGGCCTGCTCGAGCCAGTCCAGATCCTCCGCGAGGTCGTCCTCGCGCCACGGCTCGTCCGGGATCTCCGTGTTGAACGCGGTCCAGAGCTCGCGAACGAGCGGGAGGTCGTCGGGGGTCGCGGGGCGGATCACGGGCTCAGATACTGGGCGAGGAGGTAGTGGGCAGTCAGGTTCTGGAAGGGCTCGAACCGCGCGCCCGTCGCGCGGACGTCCACGTCACCATAGAGCGCGAGCACCGCCTTCCGCAGGGCGAGGTCGCCGGCCGGCCAGGCGCGCGCACGGCCGAGGAAGCGGGCGAGGAACCAGTCCGCCGTCCACTCGCCGAGTCCGCGCAGCGCAGTCAGCCGTGCCTTCACCTCCTCGTCGGAGAGGAGCGCCAGCGCATGGAGGTCGAGCTCGGACCGTGCGAGTGCGACCACGTACTCCGCCTTGCGCCGCGAGAAGCCGAGCGAGAACAGCTCCTCCTCCGAGGCGGCCGCGAGCCGCTCGCGCTGCGGGAACGCCCAGACGCGGCCGACGCGCTCCCCGAACCGCTCGACGAGCCGGTTGCGGATCGCAGTCGCGGAGAAGAGCGACACCTGCTGCGCGGTGATCGCGCCGACGAGCATCTCGAACGGATCCGGCGCGAGCGTGGGCCGGAAGCCGGCGAAGCGGACGACGAGCGGGGCGAGCCGCTCCTCCCCCGCCGCCCATGTGGAGAAGGCCACGAGGTCGAAGTCGAAGCCGAGGAGCGTGCGGACGACCGCCTCCGTCTCCGCGTCGAGCGGGTCCACCTCGACGCCTCCTTCCGCCGGCGCGATCCGCAGCTCGCGCCCGCCCACGGCCCGGTACAGCGCCCCGTCCTCCCAAACGGTTGCGCGGTCGAGCCCGAACGCCCGGAAGCGGGCCGTCGTCCGCTCGAGGGAGAACGGCTGCGGAACCGGCAGCAGCGGCACGCCCGCGGTGCGCTACAGGTGCGAGGTCAGCCCGGCGCCCGACGCGTCGGCGCCCTCGGGCGCGTCGCCGTCCTGCGCGTTCGCATACCACGAGCGCCAGTACGTCCCGTCGTCGAGCTCCTGCGCGAACTTCGTCAGCTTGAGCGGATGGAACGTGTCGCACATCACGGCGAGCTCGTGCGTCTCGTGCATCCCGATCGCCTTCTCGGCGAGGCCCGGCTGCGGTCCGTGCGGGAGGCCGGAAGGGTGGAGCGTGATCGAGCCGACCTCGACGCCCTTCCGCGAGCCGAAGTTGCCGGAGACGTAATAGATCATCTCCTCGGACTGCAGGTTCGAGTGGTGGTACGGGATCGGCACCGCGAGCGGGTCGAAGTCGAGCTTGCGCGGGCAGAACGAGCAGATCACGAAGTTCTGGCCCTGGAAGGTCTGGTGCGAGGGCGGCGGCTGATGGATACGGCCGGTGATCGGCTCGAAGTCGTGGATCGAGAACGTCCACGGATAGAGGTAGCCGTCCCAGCCGACGACGTCGAACGGGTGGTAGTCGACGACGTACGTCTGGTAGCCGTCGCGGACGCGCACCTTGACCGGGAACTCGCCGCGCTCGCGCACCGTCCTCAGCTCGGTCGGCGGGTGGATGTCGCGGTGGTAGTACGGCGCGCCCTCGACCAGCTGCCCGTACTGGTTGCGGTAGCGGCGCGGGATCTCGATCAGCCCCGGCGTCTCGAAGACGAGATAACGCTGCTCGCCCTCGGGCCGGAAGCGGTACGTCGTGCCCCGCGGGACGACGACGTAGTCGCCCTCGGAGTACGGCAGATCGCCGAAGATCGTCTCCAGCGTGCCCGAGCCCTCGTGGACGAAGATGACCTCGTCGCCCTCCCCGTTGCGGAAGAAGTAGTCCATCGAGCCGGACGGGCGGCAGAGCGAGATCTCGACGTCGCCGTTCCACATGAGCAGGCGGCGCCCGCTGATCTCGTCGCCGGCGGGCTCGGTGTCGAACGTCTTGAAGTGCAGATGCCCATGCTGCTCGGGCACCCACTCCTCGCGCGCGATGGGCTCGAAGCCGGCGAGATCCATCACGCGGCAGGGCGACTGGAGGTGGTAGAGGATCGACTCGTTGCCGGTGAAGCCCTCGAGGCCCATCACCTCTTCGGTGAGGAGCGTCCCGTTGTCGCGGAACTGGACATGGCGCTTGCGCGGAACGTCGCCGAGACGCTGGTAGAAGGGCACGGCTCTAGCGTATCGCCTCGGCCAGCGCCAGCTCCGCGAGCCTCCGGCCGACCGCAGGCGCGAACTTGAAGCCGTGCCCCGAGCAGGCGGAGCCGACGATCACGCGGCCGCGCCGCTCGAGGACGAACCGCTCGTCGGCCGTCGTCGTGTAGAGGCACGTCTGCGCCTCGACCGGTTCCGGGTCGATGCCGGGGAAGCGGTCGCGCACCCACGCCGAGATGCGCTCCACGATCGCGGGGTCCGGCGGCGCATCGGTGTCGGGATCGGCCTCGCCGCCCGCATGGTGCGCGCCCGCCTTGAGCCCGTACACCGGATCGTGGAGCGAGTACATCCCGTGGCCGCCGGTCTCCGCGTCGAGGTCGACGATCGACGGCGGCGGCGGACCCTCGCGCCTGAAGTACGCGACCGTCTCGCGCGTCACGGTCACCGGCACGTCGGGGACGAGCTCGCGCACCCAGGAGCCGGCCGTGACGACCACGACGTCCGCGTCGAGCTCGTCGGTCGACTCGATGCGCCGGCCCGTCTCGACCTCGACGCCGGCAGCCTCGAGGAACGCGTGACGCGCGCGGTCGGCGAACACGACCCCGGCGTCGGCGACGTGCAGCGCCGACCAGCCCTCCGGCAGGCTCGCGCCGTACTCGAGCACCTCGTCCCCGTCGAGCAGGCGGTACGGCACGCCGCACTCGTCGAGCGCCCGCGCCGACGTGAGCGCCGACTCGGCGACGAGCTCGATCAGCCCGTACAGGCCGAGGACGTCCGGATCGAGATCCCGCCAGCCGGCGTACGCCTCCTGCGCGAGGCGAACCCACTCCACCTCGGGATACGCGACCCGGAAGATGCGCGTGCGCCCGTGGCTCGAGCCGCGGTCGTGGTCGAGCCCGAACTGCTCGTGCACCGTCACCTCGGCCCCACGCTCGCGCAGCGCCCACGCGGTCGCACAGCCCATCACTCCCGCGCCGACGACCGCGACCTTCATCGGACGATCAGGTCTCCGGGATAGAGCCGCGTGTTCTCGGCCGCGTGCGCGACGAGCCTCTCCCAGTCGACACCGGGGGGCACGCCCTCGTCGGGAGTGGTCACGATCGGGCCGAGCGTGAGCGCGAAGTCGCGCTGCTTGGCGCCCGGCAGCTGCGGCGCCACCCACTCCACGAGCGGGGTGAAGCCGCCGATCGCGCCGTCGGCGCCGATGACCGCCGCGACACGCTCGACCTGCTCGGCGCCGGGGACGCCGGGGTCCTCGCCGGCGGCCTTGACCGCCGCGGGGTTGGCAAAGGCGAAGTCGCCGCCGTCGTCGAAGATCCGCACCGAAGGCGGATGGAGCACCGGCGGACGGAAGACGACGTCGACGAGCGGGTACTCGGCGTGCTCCCGGGCCTGCCCGCCGCCCGTGAAGAACGCCTGCAGCGTCTGCGCGGCGAGCTGGATCACCCGGTCGCCGTCGATTCGCCCCGGCCAGCCGCGCTCGAGGACCTCCTCGCGCGGCGAGAACATGCACAGCTTCACTGTGTCGCTTTCACTGGGGCTCCGTGTGGACGACGACGTCGGCGATCTCCGGCCGCTCACGCCGGATCAGCTCCTCGATCCGGCTCGCGTCGGCATGGGCCGCGGCGAGCGTGTCGGAGCCGAGGCGCAGCGTCAGGTAGGCGACGAGCCCCTCGTCGGTGTCGACGAAACGCAGCTCCGCCGGATCGACGCCGAGCTCGGCGCGCACGATGCGGCGCACGGTCGCGGCGTCGCCGATGACCTCGGTCCCCGCTGCCTCCTCGCCGAGCGGCTCGAGATGCGTCTGCACCGAGGAGACCTCCGGCACCGCCCGCTCGATCGCACGCTCGACCTCCTCCGCGATCGCGTGCGCCTCCTCGAGCGACAGCGCGCCGGGAAGCTTGAGGTGAAGCGAGAGCGCGGTTCCGCCGTCGACGGAGACGACCGACACGTTGTGCACTTCGCGGACACGGGGGACGCCGAGCGCCGCGGCATGCGCACGCTCACGCACGGCCGCGTCGGCGACGCCGCTCGGCTCCACGTGGACGACGACGTCGGCCTCCGGCAGCGCCGCCTGAACCGCGCGCTCGACCGAGTCGGCCGCCGCGTGGCCCTGGCCGACGCCGGCGCCGTAGTCGACGCCGATGACGACGTCCGCGAACACGCGTCCGGCCGCCTGCCGCATGCGGAGCCGGCGCAGCTGGACGGCCGGCTTCACGTCGACGATCGCCCGCCGCGCCGCCTCCTCCGCGGCGGCGGGAGCGCGGTCCATGAGCACGTCCACGTTCCGCCGCATCAGCCGCGCGGCCGCGAGCAGCACGAGCACCGCGACGAAGAGGGCCGCCACGGCGTCCGCACGTGGATGGCCGGCACGGACGAGCAGGAGACCGACGAGCACGGCGAGCGACCCGCCGAGGTCGCTCCCGAAATGGAGCGCGTTCGAGGCGAGCGCCGGGCTCGAGTAGGCGCGCGCCGCGCGCCACGACGCCGTCGTCCGCGCGAGGTCGATGCAGATGACGACGCCGACGACGAGGAGCGCGTACCACGTCGCCCGTACCGTTGCGCCGCCGTCGACGAGCCGCACGATCGCCCGCCAGACGATGACGGCGCTGGCGACGACGAGGATCGCGCCCTCGGCGAGCGCCGCGAGGTGCTCTGCCTTCCCGTGCCCGTACTGGTGGCCCGGGTCGGCGGGCCGGACGGCCACCCCGACGGCGAAGAACGTCAACAGCGCGGCGATCAGGTCCGTGCCGGAGTGGGCGGCCTCGGAGACGAGGCCGAGGCTGTGCGTCGCGAGACCGGTTCCGAGCTTGAGCGCGATGAGCGCGAGCGCCGCGAACACCGACCAGAGCGCCGCTTTCCGCTGGGCCTCCACGCCGGGAAGCGTACGTAGGCCCTCCGGACGCCCGCGTCCGGGGTTTGCCGGCCGGGCGTCGCGCGCTTAGCCGGCGGCGCTTCCAGCCATCAGGTCAGGACGCGATGGGCTCGGGCGGCCAGATGAGCGCGTCCTGCCGGAACGCGAAGTGGCAGCAGCGCGGTGCGCCGCCCAGGGAGAACGGGACGATCGAGGCCAGCTCGATCTCGGCCTCCGCCGGGCCGAGGAGCCAGCGGTCGTGGTGCATCTCGGCGCTCGCGTCGGCGGTGAAGAGCCGGTAGCGCTCGGTGAGGAACGAGTCGAGCGAGCCCGGCTCGGGATGGAACGTCTCGGCGGCCGACCGATAGCGCCCGGCGAAGACGCGGCCGGGCTCGCCGACCCGCACGCACTCCGCTTCCTGCCAGTCGCCCAGAGGCTCCAGCGTCATCCGCGCGTGAAAGGCCGGCACGCGGTAGATCCGCCGTACGCCGAGCGCGGCGAGCCGGCTCGATGCGTCGATGCTGAAGAACCAGACGCCGGGCAGCCGGTCCGGCCCGCGCACGTACGTGCGGACGTTGAGCTGCAGAAAGGAGGAGATTCCGGGCACCGGCAGCGCGCCACGCGCCCGCAGCGCGCGCACCCGGAAGAAGACGACCGAGAGCCAGGCGCTGCCGTCGTGCTCCTCGATCTCGAGCTCGTCGGGGACACGCACGCGGAGGTCCCCGGCAGACACCGCCCAGTGCGCCCAGAACACCTGCTCCCAGGTCTGGCCGAGCGTCCAGCGACTCGCAGGGAGCGGAAACGGGCGGTGGCCGACGCTGCGCAGCGAGCGCGCCTGCCGGCTCGCAGCCCTCGCGTCGTCGAAGAGATCCGTTGGCGCTCCTAGAGGTTCCCGCGCAGCGCCTGCTCGCGCTCGATCGCCTCGAACAGGGCCTTGAAGTTCCCCTCGCCGAAGGTCGTCGCGCCGTGCCGCTCGATCACCTCGAAGAAGACCGTCGGCCGATCCTGCGCCGTCTTCGTGAAGATCTGGAGCAGGTAGCCGTCCTCGTCGCGGTCGACGAGGATCTTGTGCTCCTGCAGCACCGGCCACTCCTCGGCGATCTCGCCGACCCGGCCCGGCGCCTCGTCGTAATAGGAGTCGGGCGTGTCGAGGAACAGGAAGCCGCGCTCCTTCATCGCCTCGACCGTGCCGACGATGTCCTTCGACGCGAGCGCGATGTGCTGCGCGCCGGCGCCGCCGTAGAACTCGACATACTCCTCGATCTGGCTCTTGCGCTTGCCCTCGGCGGGCTCGTTGATCGGGAACTTGACCTTGCCGGAGCCGTCCGACATGACCTTGGACATGAGCGCCGAGTACTCGGTCTGGATCTGGTCGTCGCCGAAGTGGAGGATGTTCGTCATCCCGAAGACGCGCTCGTAGAACTCGACCCAGTAGTTCATCCGGCCGAGCTCGACGTTGCCGACGATGTGGTCGACGTTCTGGAGGCCGACACCCGCATTCGCGTGGCCGTTGGACGAAACGGACGTGTAGCCGGGCTTGAACGGCCCCGCGTAGTCGGCACGGTTCACGAAGGTGTGGATCGTGTCTCCGTACGTCGCGATCGCGGCGATCTCGAGCGAGCCGTACTCGTCGTCCACGTGCGTCGGCT
>DATCYP010000066.1:0-50698 GCA_036526375.1 Gaiellaceae bacterium
AGAGCTTGTCCATCGCCCGCGTGAAAGCCACCGCCTTGGGCGACAGCGACTGCTGGCCGGACATCGCGGCCGACGAGTGGGAGGCCGAGACGAGCAGCGCGAGGGCGGCGCTGGCCCCGGCGACGGCGGCGGCGATCGCGAGTCGCCGGGTCGTGTGAGATGCGGTCATTGGTTCCCTCCTGGCGTAGATGACTGTGGCTGTCTTCGGATCAGGCGGAGCGCAACGACGAGGCCCGCCGCTTCCACGGCGGTCGTCGCGGCCCCGAGCGCGTCGAGTGGCTCGCGGTCCGGGTCGAGCGGTGGCAGGGCGGCGACCCTCGTCGCCACGTAGCCCACGACCAGCCCGACGAACAGGAGCGCGAGCGCGGAAGCGGCTCGTCCGCTGCCGCGGCGCGCCGCCGCCAGCACTGCGACGGCGACCGCGAGGGCCGTCGCCGCTGCGACGAAGCTCACGCCGAGCGGCGCCCACTCGCGCAGCTGATCCGGTGCGAGCCCCGCGTGGATGCCGACGGCGAAAGCGCCGGCGGCTACGAGGATCATGCGCTCCGGACCGCGATCTTTCTTCATCGCAGTCCTTTGTGTCGCGACGTCGGCCCGTCTTACCGCGCGCGGCGCTGTGTGAGAATCGCGCTCCTGATGAAGGTGCTCGTGGTCGGATCGGGAGCGGTGGGGGCGGCGGTCGGCGCCGTCGCCAAGCGGCGGGACTTCTTCGAGCGCATCACGTTCGCGGATCTCGACCCGGCCCGGCCGACGGCGGTGGTGGAGCGCGAGGGCGACGAGCGCTTCGCCGCGGCGCAGGTCGACGCGGGGGACCGCGAGGCGCTCGTCGGTCTCCTCCGCGAGACGGAGGCGGACGCCGTCCTGAACGCGGCCGATCCGCGCTTCAACCCGCCCATCCTCGAGGCGGCGTTCGACTACGGCTGCACGTATCTCGACATGGCGATGACGCTCTCGGGGCCCGGCGTCCTGCTCGGCCAGGAGGAGCTCGACGCGCACGAGCGCTGGCAGGAGCGCGGGCTGCTCGCGCTCGCCGGCATCGGTGTCGAGCCCGGCCTCGCGGACGTCTTCGCCCGCTACGCCGCCGACCATCTCTTCGACGAGATCGACGAGGTCGGCGTGCGCGACGGCGCCGATCTCGTGGTCGAGGGCTACGACTTCGCGCCGACCTTCTCGATCTGGACGACGATCGAGGAGTGCCTCAACCCGCCGCTGGTCTGGGAGCGGGGGCGCGGCTTCTACACGACCGAGCCGTTCTCCGAGCCGGAGCTGTTCGAGTTCCCCGACGGGATCGGCGTGATCGAATGCGTCAACGTCGAGCACGAGGAGGTCGTGCTCGTGCCGCGCGAGATCGACTGCCGCCGCGTCACCTTCAAGTACGGGCTCGGCGCCGAGTTCATCGACGTCCTGCAGACGCTCCACAAGCTCGGTCTCGACTCGACTGAGCCGGTGCGCGTGCGTGGAGCCGAGGTCGCGCCGAGGGACGTCGTCGCGGCCGCGCTGCCCGATCCCGCGACGCTCGGCGACCGGATGCGCGGCAAGACGTGCGCCGGAACGCTCGTGACCGGAAGGCGCAAGGACGGAAGCGAGGGCGCCGTCTACCTCTACCACGTGTCGGACAACGAGCAGACGATGCGCGAGTACGGGCACCAGGCCGTCGTCCTCCAGACGGCCCTGAACCCGGTGATCGCGCTCGAGCTGCTCGCGGCGGGCACGTGGGAGGGGACGGGCGTGCTCGGCCCGGAGGCCTTCCCGCCCGATCCGTTCCTCGAGCTCCTCGCCGACTACGGCGAGCCGTACGGCGTCGTCGACGACGACCCCCGCAAGAGCTAGACCGCGTCGAGAAACGCCCGCACCCGGCGCATGAGCAGGGCCGCGGCGTCCGCGTCGTAGTCGGAGGCCGACGGGTCGGCGAAGAGATGCTCGCTGCCGGGATAGAGGAAGAGCTCCGCCTCGTCGGTGGAGCCGACGAGAGCCTCGGCGGCCGCGCGGTCTTCCGCGAACTCGGGGTCGTCCTCCTTCGCGTGCACCTGGACCGGGACGCCTTCGGGCCAGGCGGTCCCGAACTCCGAGACGGGGAGGCACGAGTACATGAGCAGTGCGCCGCGGGCGCCGGGCCGCGTCTGCGCGAGCTGCTGCGCGGGGATGACGCCGAACGAGAAGCCTGCGTAGACCGTGTCCGACCCGACCCGCTCGGCGGCGGCGACTCCCCGGCCCGCAAGCTCTCCGAACCCAGCCTCCCGCGCGAATGCGATGCCGGCGTCGATGCTGTCGAAGGTCCGCCCCTCGAACATGTCGGGGGTGTGCACCGTGTGCCCGGCCTGCCGCAGCTCCTCGGCGAACGAGCGCACTCCGTCGGTCAAGCCCAGGACGTGGTGGAAGAGCATCACCTCGACCATGTCGATCCTCCTCGCTCGATTGATCCAGAAAGATGGAACATACTACAGTGGTAGTCTGTTTGCCGCGTGAGCGACGACTCGACCCCTCCGGACTACGAGCTCGCCGACCGGGTCGCGCTGACGACGCCCTCGCAGGTGAAAGCGATCAGCCATCCGCTCCGGACGGCGATCCTCCACCTGCTCCATGAACGCGCGGCGACGGTCACCGAGCTGGCGGGCGCACTCGAGCGCCCGAAGAGCACGGTCGCCCATCACGTCCAGGTGCTGACCGACGCCGGACTCGTCCGGGTGGTGAGGACGCGCCGCGTGCGCGCGATCGAGGAACGCTTCTTCGGCCGGACGGCGCGGCTGTTCTACGTCGGAGTCGAGCGCGGCTCCGAGGGCGAGGAGATGCCGCGAGACTTCAACGACTTCGAGGTCGCGGCCGCGGAGTCGGCCGCCGCCTTCCGCGACGGGAAGCTATGGGGCTTCCTCCGCCACGCGCGCATCTCGGAGGCGCAGGCGTCGGAGTTCTGGGAGCGGATGACGGAGCTCGTGGCCGAGTTCGACCGGCTTCCGAGGTCGGGCGAGACGATGTACGGCTTCGCGGTCGGGGTCTATCCCACCGAGCACCCGACGCTTCCCGAGCGCGACGCCTGAGTCAGCGGCGCTTGGCGCGCGGGCCGACGTGCTCGGCGAGCCAGGCGACGAGCGGCCGCAGGCTCCGCCACTCCGCCCGCACGCGCTCGAGCGGCTCCCGCGTGGCGAGCCAGGAGCCCGTCCCGAGCGACCGGCCGGCGACGAGCGATCGATAGGCGAGGAGCTCGTTGTCCGCTCGTTTGAGCCGCTCGCCGAGGAGGTCGTAGCCGAGCCGGCGGAGCTCCGCCACGATCGACTCCAGCTGCGGGCCGGCCGCGCGCCGGTAGCGCGCGACCTGGTCGGACGAGCTCCGCAGCCACCCGCCCTCGACCCAGAGGCCCTCGAGCGAGAGGGAGACGCCGAACGCGATCGTGTCGACGACCTCGGCGTACGCCCACTGCTCGACCCAGAGATTCGGCGAGCGGTGCAGCTTGTAGACCTTGACGGTGCCGAACTCCGCCGCGAGCTCGTCGGCGAGCTCGCGCATCGGCAGGTAGATCGCGCGCCTGTGCTGCTCCGCCCGCGCGCTCACGGTCTCCCAGGTCGTGTCCGCGGCGACCGCCGCGAAGAACGTCCGGTGCTCCTCGGGGAACCCGTCGAACACCCGCCGAGCGTACGCCCCGGCTCAGCGACGGGCATATGCTCGGGCGACTTCGTGCCGGCTCAGGGGAGGGAAGATGGCGGAACAACTTGCAGTGGAGGCGCAGCTCGACGGGCAGGCCCTCGCAGGGCTCGTGGAGACGCTTCGCGGGCCTGTGCTCACCGCGGGCGACCCCGGCTACGACGAGGTCGCGCTCGATCTGGAACGCGCTCATCGACCGGCGTCCCGCGGTGATCGTGCAGTGCAGCGGCGCCGCCGACGTCGTGGACGCGGTCAACTTCGCGCGCGAGCAGGGACTCACCCTCTCGATCAAGGCCGGCGGCCACAACGTCGCCGGCAACGCGGTCAACGACGGCGGAATCGTGCTCGACCTGTCTCAGATGCGGGGAGTCACGGTCGATCCCGCTGCCCGAACCGTGCGCGTGCAGGGCGGCGCGACGTGGGGCGACTGCGATCGCGAGACGCAGCTGTTCGGGCTCGCGGTGCCGGGCGGCGTCGTCTCGACGACCGGCGTCGCGGTCTGACGCTGCACGGCGGCGTGGGCCATCTGCGGCGTAAGCACGGCCTGTCGATCGACAACCTGCTGTCCGTGGACATCGTCACCGCCGACGGACGGTTTCGGCGGGCGAGCGCGACGGAGAACGAGGATCTGTTCTGGGCCGTCCGCGGCGCCGGCAGCAACTTCGGCGTCGTCACCTCGTTCGAGTTCCAGGCGCACGAGGTCGGCCCGATGGTGTTCGTGGGGGCGATCTTCTACCCGCTCGCGGCTGCGCCGGAGATCCTGCCGGCGTGGCGGGACTTCATGGCCGGAGCGCCGGAGGAACTGAGCTCGATGGCGATCTGCTGGAGCATCCCGCCGCATCCTCCATTCCCGCCCGAGCTCCACGGCACTCCGGTCGTCGCCGTCGCCGCGGCGTATTGCGGCCCGGTCGAGGAGGGCGAACGGGTCGTGCAGCCCCTCCGCGAGCTGGCGCAGCCGGTCGTCGACGCGAGCGGCCCGTGGCCCTGGCTCGGCCTGCAGAGCGGCTTCGACGCGATCTTCCCGAAGGGTGAGCTTCGCTACTGGAAGTCGCGGGCGCTCGCCGAGCTCTCCGCAGAGGCGATCGCGGACATCCTGGACTTCGCCGGGCGCCGGCCGTCGCCGCTCACCGACATCGTGATCTGGCACCACGGCGGGGCGATGAGCCGCGTCGGCGAGACCGAAACGGCGTACGGCGGCCGCGACGCGCCGTTCCTCGTCACGGCCGAGGCGACCTGGACCGACCCAGCGCAGAACGAGGACGCGATCGCGTGGGCGAGGGAGGTCTGGGACGCGATGGAGCGCCATTCGACCGGCGGCGTCTACCTCAACTTCCCGGGTCTGGGCGAGGAGGAGGAGGCGCTCGCCCGGGCCGGCTACGGCGTCAACTTCGAGCGGCTGGCCGCGCTCAAGGCGAGGTACGACCCGGACAACCTGTTCCGGATGAACATCAACATCCCGCCGGCGGTCTGAGCCTCAGGGAGTGCACGGCGCCGGTCGCGGCCGGCGCCGCGCACTCCACAGCGGCTGGCTCAGTCGCCGCTGCCGCCGCTGTGGCCGGTTTACGAGCCTCCGTCCGTGCTGCTGCTGCTGCTGCTGCTGCCGGACCCGTCCGAGCTGCTCGAGCCGTCCGTGCTCCCGGAGCCGTCCGTGCCGGAGGTCGTGGCCGTGGTGGTCGTCGAGCTCGAGCCGCCGTCGGAGCCGGAGCTCGAGCCTGACGTGGTGCTGCTTCCTCCGTCCGATCCCGAGCCGGAGAGCGAGGTCCCGTCGGAGCTTCCCGACCCGGAGCCGGAGGACGAGCTGCTTCCGCCGCCACCGTCCGTCGTCTGTTGCGTCTCCGCGGTCGTGTCGTGCGAGCCGTCGTGGCCGCTCCCCGAGGAGCCGTCGCCGGACGAGGTCCCGACGTCGCCGCTCCCGTCATGTGAGCCGGACGGGCTCGACTCGCGGCCCGCGCCGTCGCGGCTGCGCGAACCCTCGAGGCCGGAACTGCCCTCTGCCACCTTGGCGGGTGTGACTGCGACGGGTGTCGGTGCTGCCACATGACGCACGCGAGCAGCGGCGCGGTGACCGGCGCCCGCGTGAGACGGAGCCCTCATCGCATGGCGTACCGCCAGGCCTCCCCCTCCCGCGAGCGCGAGCGCTCCGACACCGACCGCGGCCGCCTTCGCCGCGGCGGGCAGCGGCGACGCGCCCTCGCCGCCGGCGGCGAGGCGGATCAGCGCCTGCACCCACGGAGCTCCACCGAGGCCCGCGGCCACGTCGCCGAGCCGCCGTCGCAGGCGCGTCCGCGCGCGCACGAGAAGCGAGCGAACCGACGGCGGGCTCAGCGAGAGCTCGTCCGCGAGCTGTCCGTAGCTGAGCCCGCGGATCTCGCGCAGGAGGAAGGCCTCGCGCTGCGCGGGCGGCATCCGACCGACCTCGTCCCAGACGGATGCCAGCTCGCCGGCGCGCAGCACCTGTACCGAGGCGTCGGCGGTCGCGGCGTCCGGCGTCTCGGCGGCGGGCATCGGGGCGAGCGCGCGCTGGCGGAAGCGGGCGTAGCACTCGTTGCGCGCGACCGTGAGGAGCCACGGGAGCGGCTCGCGCGGGACGGTGCCGTTCAGCAGGGCGCGGTGCGCGGAGAGAAAGACCTGCTGCGTCGCATCCTCGACCTCGCCGCGGTCGCGCAGGAGCGAATGGCAAAAGCGCGCGACCGCGGCTCCGTGCTCGCGGTAGAGCGCCTCGGTGTCCTGTGACTTGCCGTTGGTCTCGGCTGCGATCAGGCCCATGGGCGACGGGGGAGACTACGACGGGCGGAGCTATTCGGATTCGCGTCGAGCTGCCACACGCTCAGGCATATCGGTGTCCCGCACTCGAAGCACGAGCGCGAAGAGGGGATTTGCTCGACGAGACGCGCGGAGCGGGGCTCAGCGCACGACGAACGTGACCTGGAAGAGACGGGCGGCGCAGAGGCCGGGACCACACTCGCGGGTGCCGAAGCCGTAGCCGGCGGCGGTGACGACCGCCTTGCCGCGGGCCCGAGCCGTGACCGTCCACGCGAGGTAGCCCGGATCCCTGAAGAACCGGATGGGGACGAGGCGGATCGCCCTGCCGCGGACGCGCGGCCCGTGCCACCTGTACCGCTCGGTCAGGCGGAGCTCCACCTGCGCGCCCTTCCGCAGAGTCAGCCTGCCGCCGCTGTTGCGCAGCGTCACGACCTTCGGCGCCCGGGTCGCGTGCGCGGCGGGAAGGAGGGCGAGCGAAGCGGCGACGACGGCGATCGGCACGCAGCGACGCACGCGGGTGTTCATACCGGTTCCCTCGTTGATTGACTCGTCAGTCGAAAAACGCCGTGTTTGCAGGAGAATTCCGGTGGACATAACCCGCCCCGTTCTGCTTCCGCGCCTGGATCGGGTCGCGGCAATTCTCCTCGGGAGGGACCTCGAATGAGACGGATCTTCTGGCTGGCGGGCGTTGCCGCGGCGGCGCTCGTGGTCGTGCTCGCAGCTTCGGCCGCGCCGCCCAAGGGAAGCGGCAGCAACTTCGTGAACTACTCGCTCGGCGAGACGACGGGGACGACCTGCCCCGGCGACGCCGCGTGCTCGAACGTGGCGGCAGAGCCTGCGATCCGCTCGGACGGCGCGGGCCGCTTCTTCGGCAGCTCCGAGAACAGCCTCGGCGAAGGCACGGTTGCGGTCCGCTCGACCGACAACGGCCTCCACTACACGACGCTCGCCTCGCCGGACGCCGTCTCGCAGGCGAACAACACCGGCTTCGCTCCGGGCGGCGGGGACACCGATCTCGCGGTCGCCCCGGACAAGAACGCGGCCGGCTTCTACAACGTCTACGTCGCGAGCCTCTCGCTCGCGAACGTCGACGTCTCCACCTCGACCGACGGCGGCGCGACCTGGTCGCTCAACCCGGTGACCACCCCGGAGACGATCGACGACCGCGAATGGATCGCCGCGGACACCAACAACAAGGTCTGCATCAGCTACCACGACGCCCCGCAGGGGATCACGGTCGGCTGCAGCACCGACGCCGGCCTCACCTTCACCCAGTTCTCGTCGGCCATCGACGCGAACCACGCCTTCCAGATCTCGGAGAACTCGATCGGCAACCTCGCGATCGACCCGACCTCGCACGTCATCTACCAGTCGTATTCCGCGATCACGACGGCCGCGGAGACGGCGTGCGCGCCGCAGCTCGGCGTCGTCGCCGGAACCTGCAACTACCACGGCGTCTACATGGCGGTCTCGACCGACGGCGGGCTGACCTTCACCGACTACCCGGTCTACGTCAACCCCGATCCGACCGTCGGCTACGGCCACCAGTTCGTCAACGTCTCGGTGGACAAGGCCGGCAACGTCTACGCCGTTTACACCGACGACCACCACGTCTACTACTCGTTCTCGACCGACCACGGCCGGACGTGGAGCGGGCCGTTCCTGATCACGACCACGAGCGGGACCCAGATCTTCCCGTGGTCGACGGCCGGCGACGCCGGGAAACTCGACGTCGTCTACTACCAGACGCCCTACTACGACGGGGTCAACACGCCCGACAACTACCCGGACTCGGCGGCGTGGACCGTGGGGTTCGCCCAGAACCTGAAGGCTCTCACCCCGGGCTCCGCCTGGTCGCGGCAGACGGCATCGCCGACGAACCACTTCGGAGGCGTGTGCGAGGCCGGGGTCACCTGCAGCGGGAACCGCGACCTGTTCGACGACTTCGGCGTCGCGGCCAGCCCCACGACCGGGCTCGCCTCGATCATCTACAGCGACGACCAGTTCCACGCGAACGGTCCGAACACGAGCGGCTGCGACGCGAGCACGAGCAACAGCTCGACCTGCGATCACACGGCCATCGCCACCCAGACGGGCGGCACCGGCATCTTCGCGCCCGCGAAGAAGAAGTGAGTTGGAGGACCGCGGGAGCGGCGCGAGGCCGCTCCCGCGGTCCCTACCGCGCACGAGGTTCCCGCCTGGGATAGGGTCTCCGTCGCGCAGCCGGAGTTCCAGGGGGAGGGATCGTGGCAGAGGTCGTCTTCGACGAAGTCACGAAGGTGTACGCCGACGGCACGAAGGCCGTCGACTCGCTCGCGCTCGACATCGCCGACGGGGAGTTCATGGTGCTGGTCGGACCGTCCGGCTGCGGCAAGACGACGGCGCTGCGGATGGTCGCCGGGCTGGAGGAGATCTCCGGCGGCGTGGTGCGGATCGGCGACCGGGTCGTGAACCACGTTCCGTCGCGCGACCGCGACATCGCCATGGTCTTTCAGAGCTACGCGCTCTACCCGCACCTCTCGGTCTACGACAACATCGCCTTCGGCCTGCGCGTCAAGAAGATGCCGAAGCAGGAGATCGACAGGCGCGTCCACAACGCCGCGCAGGTGCTCGGCCTCGACCCGTTCCTGAAGCGCAAGCCACGCGCGCTCTCCGGCGGCCAGCGCCAGCGCGTCGCGATGGGACGCGCGATCGTGCGCGAGCCGGCCGCGTTCCTGATGGACGAGCCGCTCTCGAACCTCGACGCCAAGCTCCGCGTGCAGATGCGCGCGGAGGTGGGTCGTCTCCAGCGCGACCTCGGCACGACGACCATCTACGTCACGCACGACCAGGTCGAGGCGATGACGATGGGAGACCGCGTCGCCGTCATGCGCAAGGGACAGCTCCAGCAGGTCGCCGACCCGCAGACCCTGTACGACCGGCCGGTGAATCTCTTCGTCGGCGGTTTCATCGGCTCGCCGGCGATGAACATGATCGAGGCGACGGTGACGAGCGCGAACGGAGGGCTGGCGGTCGACGTCGGCAAGCAGCACCTCAGGCTCGACGAGGCCACGCTGCAGGCGCATCCCGCGCTGCGCGCCTACGAGGGCCGCACGGTCATCCTCGGGATCCGTCCAGAGGACCTCGAGGACGCTTCGCTCGAGCCCGACTCGCCGCCCGACCGCCGCCTCCGCGGCCTGGTGGAGCTGCGCGAGGCTCTCGGCTCGGAGCTGATGGTGCATTTCACGGTCGAGGGCACGCGGGAGGCATTGACCGAGGACGTGAAGGAGCTCGCCCACGACGCGGGGGCCCCCGAGACCGGGCCGGCGATCGAGAGCGAGGGCTCCGGCGCGCTCATGGTCGGCCGCTTCGGCGCCCGGGCGGAGGTCGAGGAAGGGAAACCGGTCGAGGTCGCGGTCGACACGCGCTCGCTTCACTTCTTCGACGCCGAGACGAGCGAAGGGATCTACGACGGAAACGAGAGCCAGAAAGGAGCGTCAGCGTGAGGGAGATTCGCAGCAGGAGCCGGGCCGTACGGTTGGCGGCCCTCGCAGGGGTCGTCGCGGTGCTCGTGGCCGTTGCGGCCGGCTGCGGAGGGGGCGGCGGCTCGAACAAGACGACGACGACGGGGAACTCGAGCGTCAAAGGCACGGTCAAGTTCTGGGGCATCTGGGCCGCGACCGAGCAGAAGGCGTTCCAGAAGGTGATCGCCGGCTTCCACAAGCAGTACCCGAACGTCACCGTCAGCTACCAGTCGAAGGGCAACGACATCCCGACCGTGCTGTCGACGGCCATCTCCGGCGGCAACCCGCCCGACATGGCGGACGTGGCGCAGCCCGGCCTCGTCAAGCAGCTCGTGCAGCAGGGGAAGCTGAAGCCGATCACCTACGCGAAGTCGGCGATCTCTTCCAACTTCTCGCCGGCCTGGGAGAAGCTGGGCGAGGTCAACGGCAAGCTCTACGCGCTCCTCTACAAGGCGTCGAACAAGTCGACCCTCTGGTACAACGTCAACGTCCTCAAGCAGGCCGGCGTCCAGCCGCCGAAGACCTGGTCGCAGCTGATCAGCGACGCGAAGACGATCAAGGCGTCGGGCACTCCGGCGTACTCGCTCTGCGGGGCGAACGGCTGGACCCTCACGGACATCTTCGAGAACCTCTACCTCCGCAGGTGGGGGCAGGCGAAGTACGACCAGCTCAGCGCCCACCAGATCAAGTGGACCGATCCGTCGGTGACCAAGTCGCTGCAGGACATGGCCCAGGTCGTCGGCGACACCGGGAACATCTACGGCGGCGTGAGCGGCGCGCTGCAGACCGACTACCCGACCTGCGTCGACTACGCGTTCGCGACTCCGCCGAAGGCGGCGTTCAACTTCCAGGGCGACTTCGTCAGCCTCGAGATCCTCCAGGCGACGAAGTCGAAGCCCCAGAAGGACTTCAACGTCGTGCCGTTCCCGGCGATCACCCCGGGGCCGAACGCGAAGGCCGTCGAGACCGGCGGCGACCTCATCATCACGTTCCGCGACACACCCGCGATCGAGGCGTTCATGAAGTACCTCGCCACGCCGCAGGCGGCGGAGATCTGGGCGAAGCTCGGCGGCTTCGGCACCGGCAACAAGCACGTGCCGAAGAGCGTCTACCCGGACCCGATCACGGCGGCGACCGAGGCGCCGCTCGCGGGCGCGACGTCGGTGGCTTTCGACATGTCCGACAACCAGCCCGCCTCGTTCGGTGCGACCACCGGCCAGGGCGAGTGGGGGATCTTCCAGAAGTTCCTCCAGCACCCGACGCAGATCTCGAGCATCCAGCAGCAGCTCGAATCTGCAGCCGCGAAGGCGTACAAGTCCGGGAAGTAGCGGCTTGAGCGGTCAGTCGATCTCGGTGGAGCCGCCCGCACGGGCGGCTCCACCGGAGCCTCGCGGGGAGGGAAGGTCCCGCTACCTGACGGGAGGACTCTTCCTCGTGCCGGCGGCCCTCCTGCTCGGGGTGTGGCTCGTCTATCCGACGGTCTACACGATCGTCCGCAGCTTCTTCGGGCCGTCGGGCTACCTCGGAACGTGGGTCGGGATCGACAACTACAAGACGCTGTTCACGACCTCGACGCTCGTCACGGCGATCAAGAACAACGCGATCTGGGTGGGTGTCGTGCCCGCCTTCGTGACCGCGATCGGGCTCATCTTCGCCGTCCTCACCGAGCGGGTCCGCTGGGTGGTCGCCTTCCGGACGGTCGTGTTCCTGCCGATGGCGATCTCCGCGTTCGCCACCGGCGTGACCTGGCGGTTGATGTACCAGCAGGATCCGAACCTCGGCGCGATCAACGCCCTCGGCCGCGCCGTCTCGGACGCGTTCTCCTCGCCCGGAGTCCTCTCCAACGCTCTCCCCTCGACGACGGCCCTCCAGACGCACGGCGGAGGGCTCCTCCTCAAGACACCGCTGCATCCCGGCGGCGTCGCCCTGCTCGGATTGACCGGGATCGCGCCGACCGACGTGCCGCAGGGCGCGCAGCAGGCGGTCAAGCCGACCGGCAAGTCGGGCGCGATCGACGGCGTCGTCTGGCGCGACTTCAAGCCCGGCGGCGGCAAGGCCGGTGTCGTCGAGCAGGGTGAGCTCGGGCTTCCGGGCGTGACGGTCGAGCTGAGGGACTCGTCGGGCAAGGTCGTGCAGTCGACCAAGACCGACCCGGACGGCACCTTCACCTTCACCGGCGTCACAGGAGGGACGTACAACGCGGGCATCGGCGCCGGCACCTTCGCCAAGCCGTTCGGCGGCTACTCGTGGCTCGGGCCGAGCCTGATCACGCCCGCGCTCCTGATCGCCTACATCTGGATCTGGGCCGGCTTCGCCCTGGTGGTGATCGCGTCCGGACTCGCGGCCTTGCCGCGAGAGGTGCTCGAAGCCGCACGGACCGACGGCGCGACCGAGTTCCAGGTCTTCCGCCGCGTCACGGTTCCGCTACTCGCGCCGGTCCTCAGCGTCGTCTTCATCACGATGATCATCAACGTCCTCAAGGTGTTCGACATCGTGATCGCCCTCGCGCCCGAGTCGACGCAGTCGAATGCGAACGTGATCGCGCTCGCCATGTGGCGGACGGCCTTCAGCGGCTTCGACTTCGGCACGGGTTCGGCGATCGCGGTCTTCCTCTTCCTGCTCGTGCTGCCCGTGCTCGCGCTCAACATCCGACGCTTCCGGCGGGAGGCCTGATGGCCGCCGCCGTCGAGACGGTACGCCTTCCCGACCCACGCGACACCGTTGCCGCCCGGATCCTGCGCGCGCTCGCAAGGACGCCGCTGCAGATTCTGCTCGTCGTGATCGGCCTGCTCTGGCTCGTGCCGACCGTCGGGCTCTTCATCACCTCGATCCTGCCCGGGACCGAGACCGCCACCGCCGGCTGGTGGAAGATCTTCGCCCACCCGAGCCTCGCGACGTTCTCGAACTACAGCGCTCTCTTCAACAACGCGGGCCTGACGGGGGCGCTCAAGACCACAGCCATCATCGCCGTGGGCAACACGGTGCTCGTCGTCGTGGTCGCAGCGCTCGCCGGCTACGCCTTCGCCTGGCTCGAGTTTCCCGGCCGCGACTGGATCTTCATCTGCGTGATCGGCCTGCTCGTGGTGCCGTTGCAGATGGCGTTGATCCCGATGTTCAAGCTCTACGACACCGCCGGGATCGGCGGGACGGCCCTGAGCGTGATCCTCTTCCACGCCGCGTTCGGCCTTCCGTTCGCCGTCTTCCTCCTGCGCAACTTCTTCATCGGGATACCGAAGGACATCCTCGAATCGGCCCGCATCGACGGAGCGAGCGAGATCTGGATCTTCCTCCGCCTGATCCTGCCGCTCGGACTCCCGGCCATCGCCTCCCTCGCGATCTTCCAGTTCCTCTGGACCTGGAACGACCTGATCGTCTCGCTCACGTTCAGCGTGAACACGATCAACGTCTGGATCTTCAGCCAGCTCCGCCAGTTCACGCAGGGCACGGCCGTCATCGCGCCGGCGACGTTCATCTCGCTCGTGATCCCACTCGTGGTCTTCTTCGCCTTCCAGCGCTACTTCGTCCAGGGGCTGCTCGCCGGCTCGGTGAAGTAATGGCTCGCGTCGCCGTGGTCGGCTCCGGCCTCGCGGGATTCACCGCGTACCAGACGCTGCGCCGGAAGCTCGCACCGGGCGAGATCGCCGTCTTCGGGACGGACGCCGATCCGGCCGCCGCGTGGCGCGTGCGGGCAGCGGCGATCCGGCAGCGCGAGATGCGCTCGGAGAGCGACGGCCACACGTCGCCGACCTCGTTCCCGGGGCTCGCCCTCTCGAGCGTGCGCGGGCGCCGCTCGCTTCGGCCCCTGCTCGAGTCGGTGCTCGACCGCTACCACCCGACCGTGGACGAGTTCCTCTCGCACGTCGAGCGGCTGCGCGAGCGGAGCGGCTGGGACGAGAGCGTCGTCGTCCGCCGCGTCGAGCGCGTCGAGCCTCTCGAAGACGGGTTCGACGTCGAAGGCCAGCGTTTCGACCACGTGCTCCTCGCGCTCGGCCATCCGGGGCTGAACGTCCCCGAGGAGCTGCGGGACGACCCGCGCGTCGTGCACTCCTACGAGCCGCACGACTATGCGCCGACCGTGACCGTCGTCGGCGCGGGGCTTGCTGCGGCGACCGAGTGGCTGAACGCGCTCGCGGCAGGCGCCGAGGTCGTCTCGGTGCGCCGGCGTGAGCCCGCGCGGCGGCCGCTCAACGTGCCTCGCCACTACTTCTCCCGCCGCGGGCTCGACGGATACCACCGCCTGACGCCGCGCGAGCGCATCGAGCGTCTTCGCACGCTGACGGCGCCGTCGTACCCGGCCGGCGCGCAGTGGGACGAGCCGCTCGAGCGGGCGGCGCGGGAGGGGCGGCTCCGGGTGGAGCCGTCGCCGAACGGCAGCGCCCAGGTCATCTGTGCGACGGGATTCCTGCGCGGCTTCCGCCACGATTCGTTGCTCGCTCGCCTCGTCGCCGAGCACGATCTCGAGACGGCGGACGACTGGCTCGTGCTCGATCCCGACTCGACGGTGCCGGCACTGAGCGACGAGCGGCGGACGCTCGCGGTCGCGGGCGCACCGGCGCAGTGGGCGTTCCCCGCCGCCGACACGCTCGTCGGCGCGCGGTACGCGGCCCACCGGTTCCTGCGGAGGATCCAGGCATGTCGTACACGCTGAGGGGACGGCTCGAGACGAGGCTCGCGGGGCTCGTGCCCGTGCTGCTCGCCGCCTGCGTGCTCGCAGGCGCGTTGCGTCACTGGTGGCCGGTCGAGCTCGTCGCGCTCATGGCGGCGGTCGGCCTCTTCCTCGACCTGGAGGTCTGGCACCGGCTGTTTCCGTACCAGCCTGCGTGGGCGACGGTCCCGCTCGGAGCGGTCGAGCTCGCCGTGCTGATGGCGATCGTCTACGGCTTCGGGTTGCAGGCGCCGCTGGTGCCCGCGCTCGCGCTCTTCGGCGCGGGCTGGCTGACCTCGTTCGTCCTCGGGCAGGCCGGCTTCCCGCTGCTCCGGCTCGGTTACGCCGAGGACGGCGGCGAGCTGGGACGGGCCGGCGTCGTCGCGGCGGTGGCCGTCTTCCTCGCCTTCGCCGGATCGGCCGCGACCTACGTCGTGCGGCTCCCGCCTGTCGTGCACCTGGCCGCCGGCGTCCACCAGGGCCCGCTCGTGATCACCCGCCGCGAGGTGCTGCAGGGCGCGCCGGGTGCCGTCGTCCGCGGCGGCATCGTCGTCGCGCACGACGACGTCCAGATCAAGAACGTCACGGTCGTCGGCGGCGAGAACGGGATCACGGTCGACGGCGTCCGCGGCACGGTGATCGACGACGTGACCGTGGAGGGATCGAGGCTCGACGGCATCCATGTCCGCCTCGCCGGGGTCGTCATCCGCAACTGCACTGTGGACATGCTGGGCAACCGGCTCGGCCAGGGAATCGACATCTCCTTCAACATGGACATGGGGATGAGCATGGTCGAGGGCTGCACGGTCGTGGGTGGGCAGCAGGGGATCACGACCCACTCCTCGGCGACCGACATCATGAGCAACCGGGTCAGCCGCACGACCGGCCAGGCGATCGCGGTGGACGAGATGTCGATGGGGATGGCCTCCCACAACACGGTCCGCGACGCGCTCGGCGTCGGGCTCTACTGCGGCGACCGCTCGATGTGCATGTTCGACCACAACACGGTGATCGGCACCCGTCCCGACACCGCGTCGGGTCTGCGCGACCGCCGCGGCTTCGGCGTGTTCGCCGACTTCCAGTCGGAGGCGGATCTCTGGCGGAACTCGCTCGCGGCGAACCCGGTCGCAGCGGGGGCGATCACCGGCGCGACGCTGGCCACGAGCTCACGGCCCGGCTGGTGAGCGACGCCTACAACTACGAGCGCTTCGACGAGTACGTCTCCAGCGGCGTCGACGAGAGGGAGTTCGGCGCCTTCCCGAACGTGCTGCACGCCGGGGAGCGGGCGCCCGACGGCGAGCTGACGGTGCTCGACGGCGACCGCGTCCGCCTGTCCGAGCTGTGGAGCCGAAACGGCGTCGTGCTCGAGTTCGGCTCGTTCACCTGACCGTACTGCGCAGCGGAGGGTCCTCTGCTCGATCAGCTCGCGAAGAAGCATCCCGGCTACGGCTGGTACTTCCTCTACACGCGCGAGGCGCACCCTGGCGAGCACCTGGCCGCGCACACGGGATTCGAGGAGAAGCTCGCGGCCGCGAGGCGGCTGCGCGACGAGCTCCGCATCGAGCGGCCGATCCTCGTCGACGACTTCGAGGGGTCCGTCCATCGCGCCTACGGCCTGCTGCCGAACATGTCCTGGGTGCTCGACCGCGGCGGCACGATCCTGTACAAGGCGATGTGGACGTCCGCGGCTCGGGTCGGCGAGTTCCTCGAGCGGCATGAGGCGCGGCCGGCGGGGCCGACCTCCCCGTTCCACTCCGAGCAGCTCGAGCTCGTCGCACGCGACCGCGACGCGTTCCAGCACGGCCTCGACCGGAACGGGCCGCGCGCCGTGACCGAGTTCGCGCGGGCGGAGCAGATCTGGGCGGAGCGCGCTCGGGCCGCCCGTCGCTAGACCGTCCGCAGCTAGACCGTGCGCTCGTGCCTGCTGAGCAGGTCGAAGTAGAGGTATGTCGTGGCCACTGCCGCGAACGGCAGCACGAAGACGTAGACGAGATCCGAGGCGAGGTTGACGACGTCGAACGAAGCGCTCGTCACCAGGAGCAGCAGAGCCCCGACGAAGGGGCCGAGAAGGAGCGCCACGCCGGTCACGAACACGGTCAGCGATGCCGTCCGCCACCACTGTCCGCGGACGAGACCGGCGCTCCGACGCAGCGCGCCGGTGGCGCTCTCGCCCTCGAGCACGACCGCCTGGGCCAGCAGCGACCACCTGATCGTCAGCCAGACCGCGATCGGCAGCCCGACCAGCGTGAGGTCGAGCACGGCGTTGACCAGCGCGAGCAGGACGAGCCCGCCGAACAGCGGAGCAAGACGCGCCAGCGTCGCGCGGTAGGCCTCCGCGGCGGAGACCCGGCCGCTCTCGTCCAGCGCGACGACGACCCGCGCGCAGGCCGCCTGCGCGACCGCCAGTCCGAGCACGTTGAGGACGATGCCGAAACCGAGGACGACGACCTCGGTGAGCCCGTTCGAGCGACCGAACGCGTCGACGAGCGTCGAGAGCCCGCTCAGCCGGAAGACGAGGTACTGCAGCACCGCGACGAGAACCCCGAGCGCGGCGAAGATCGTCCCGACCGCGAGGAAGAGCCGGACGTTGCGGCGGTAGATCCGCGCCGCAGCCGTCACGAGCGCTCCCCACGACCGAGGCTGCCGGAGCTCGGTCGACGGGCCGGCCCGCCAGCGCGTGCGGGTCGCGAGCCAGAGGAGGATCACGACGACGATCGCCACGACGGCGACGCTCGCCGACGGGTGGTTGGCGACGAGGAGCAGGGCCGTCGACGCTCCACCCACGGCGCGGCAGAAGAACGTCGTCGCCGTCGGCCCGAGCGAGCGTCCTCCCGCGAGGGCGAAGCTCTTCGACCGCCAGGTCTCGTCCGCCCACGTCAGCGGCCGCGTCCACTCGTCCTTCGTGTTCGGCCCCGTCGGGGCGTCGTAGAAGCCGCGCCGCCGCTCGCCCCAGCGTCCCTCGTAGCCGAGCCACGGAAACTCCGCATGCGCGGCCCGGGCGTCTTCCGGGATGACGTCCACGTTCGGCCTCAGCTCGCTCCACGGCTCGCTCGTGTTGTCGCATCCCACACCCTGCGCGGCGCTGCGCCCGAGGAAGAGCGCGGCCGAGAAGTAGTTGGCGTGCGACCCCTCGGCCGGATAGACGACCGGATGCGTCCCCTCGACGAGCTCGAGCTTCGGCGAGCTCCATTCGGCCCGCTCGGCCGCCGCATGCTGGCTGTAGCCGACCTCGAACGGGCGTGTGCGCAGGGCCGCGGCCGGAGTCGACGCGTCGAAGTCGAGCTGGATCAGCTCCCAGTCGCCCTCGTGCTTGTTGTTGAAGTCGTTGTAGACGTAGAAGAACCAGTACTGGAGCGCGAGCTTTCCCGACTCGGTGGCGACGTGCGCGTAGACGGTCGGGGCTCGCCTGGAGGTGATTCGCCGCTCCCACTCCTCGTACGAGCAGGCGGACGACGAGAGCGCGTTGCCGGGGAAGTCGAGCGAGTAGCCCTCGTGGTCGGACGCGACGTCCGCGGCGGCGGGTGCGACCTTGACGAAGCCCGCCGGCCCGCGCAGCGTGACCTCGTCGTTGTCGAAGATCGCGTTGACGTCGATCGGCAGGAACGCCTCACCGCGCGCGCACGGCGCCTGCTGCTCCGAGAGCCGCACGACGGGCGCGTACCGCGAGGCGAGCTCACGGAGCGCGTCGCCCGCCCCGGCCGACGCGGTCGGCGGGTGGACGGAGCAGACGACCGCGCCGACGGCTGCGAAGAGGAGGAAGCGGCGCACGGCTCAGATCATGACGCTGCGCCGGGCGAGCACCCTGCGCGGCGGTCGGCTCGCGCCGCCCGGAGCGGCGCAGCGCGGCGCCGAGGGCGGCGGAGGGACGAGAATCCGCCCGTGCCCGTCCCGCGTATGTTCGACACGACACGGCCATGAGAGAGGCGCGCCAACACAACGGCCGCACCGCCCTCGAGGACAGAGTCGCCGAGGCGTTCTGGCTGCGAGAGCCGGGTTGCGGTGAGATCCGGGCGGTCGGACTCCCCGACCCCGGGCCCGGCGACGTCGTCGTCCGCACCGTGCGGTCGGGGATCAGCCGGGGCACCGAGACGCTCGTGTTTCGCGGCGCCGTGCCCGCTGACCAACGCGCGAGGATGCGGGCGCCGTTCCAGGAAGGCGACTTCCCCGGGCCGGTCAAGTACGGCTACCTCAACGTCGGCGCCGTGGAGGAGGGGCCCGCCGAGCTGCGGGGACGCACGGTGTTCTGCCTGTATCCGCACCAGACCGCCTACGTCGTGCCCGCCGGCGCCGTCTCGGTCGTGCCCGAGGACGTCCCGCCCGCCCGCGCCGTGCTCGCCGGCACCGTCGAGACGGCCGTCAACGCGATGTGGGACGCCGCTCCGGCGGTCGGTGACCGGGTCGCCGTCGTGGGTGCGGGGATGGTGGGCTGCTGCGCCGCCCGGCTCCTGCAGCGGCATCCGGCCGTGCGCGTCACCCTCGTGGACGTCGATCCCGGCCGCGCCGGGGTGGCCGCGGCTCTCGGCGTCGACTTCGCTCTCCCGGACGACGCCCCGGAAGGCGTCGACCTGGTCGTGCACGCGAGCTCGACGTCCGCGGGACTCCAGCGCTCGCTCGAGCTGCTCGCTCCCGAGGGCACGGTCGTCGACCTGAGCTGGTACGGCGACGAGGAGGTCCGCCTCTCGCTCGGCGGCGCGTTCCATTCCCGCCGCCTCACCATCCGGTCGAGTCAGGTCGGCGCCGTTTCCCCGGCCCGTGCCTCGCGCCGCACCGCGGCGGACCGGCTGGCGCTCTCGCTCGAGCTGCTCCGCGATCCCGCGTTCGACGCACTGCTCACGGGCGAGTCGCGCTTCGACGAGCTGCCCGACGTGATGGCCCGCCTGGCCGCCGGCAGCCTGCCCGCGCTCTGTCACACGATCACGTACGGGAGCGATAGAGCGTGTTCGGCCTGACCGTCCGCGATCACATGATGGTCGCCCACAGCCTGCAGGGGGATGCCTTCGGCCCGGCTCGGAGACTCCACGGCGCGACCTACGTCGTCGAGGCCACCTTCCGGCGGGCGGAGCTCGACGCCGACGGCGTCGTCGTCGACATCGGCCGGGCCGCCGAGGCGCTGCGGGCGGTGCTCGCGGAGCTCGACTACCGGAACCTCGACGATGAGCCGAGCCTCGCCGGCGTGAACACGACGACCGAGGCGCTCGCCCGCCTGGTCGCGGACCGGCTCGCGGAACGCGCGCACGCAGGCGCGCTCGGCGACGGCGGCCGCGAGCTCGACGGGCTCCTCGTCACGCTGCACGAGTCCCCCGTCGCCTCCGCGTCCTACGAGCTTGCGCTGTGACCGACGTCCACTTCGTCGTCCCCGCAGGCATCGACGACCCGGCCCGGCCGACCGGAGGCAACGCCTACGACCGCCGGGTCTGCAGAGGTCTCGCCGCCGCGGGCTGGACGGTGCACGTGCACGAGATTCCAGGCTCGTGGCCGCGGCCCGACAGGAGCTCGCTCGACGCACTCGCCGCCGCCGTCGAGGCGATTCCCGACGCAGCGGTCGTCCTGCTCGACGGGCTCGTCGCTTCTGCGTCGCCCGAGGCGCTGGTTCCCCAGGCGGCGCGGCTGCGGCTCGTCGTTCTGCTGCACATGCCGCTCGGCGCCGCTGCGGCGGCTCGCGACGACCGGGCGCGGGAGGGCGCCGTGCTCTCGGCCGCCGCAGCTGTGATCACCACCAGCGCCTGGGCCCGGCGCTCGGTCCTGGAGCTCTACGCGCTGCCGGGCGACCGCGTCCACGTCGCCGAGCCCGGAGTCGATCCCGCAGAGCTCGCGCCGGGGACGCCGGACGCCGGCGCTCTCCTGTCGGTCGCCGCGGTGACCCCGGGGAAGGGCCACGACGTGCTGCTCGACGCGCTCGCGCCGCTCACGAGCTTCCGCTGGCACTGCCGGTGCGTCGGGAGCCTCGAGCGAGACCCCGCCTTCGTCGCACGCCTGCGCCGCCGCCTCCTCGACGACGGGATGGACGGTCGGGTGCGCTTCTCCGGGGCGCAGGCCGCAGCCGACCTCGCGCGCAGCTACGCGGCGGCCGACGTGCTCGTGCTCCCGTCGCGCGCGGAGACGTACGGGATGGTCGTGGCCGAGGCGCTCGCCTACGGCCTGCCGGTCGTCGCCGCCGAGGTCGGCGGGGTGCCGGAGGCGCTCGGCCATGGGGCCGACGGCACCAGGCCCGGCCTGCTCGTCCCGCCCGACGATCCGGCTGCGCTTCGCGACGCGCTCCGGAGCTGGCTCGAGGACGCAGGCCTGCGCCGGCGACTGCGCCGGGCGGCGCGCGAGCGGCGCGCGTCCCTGCCCGAGTGGTCGAAGACCGCCTCGGCCGTCGCGGGCGTCCTGGTGGAGGCGTCGCGATGACCGTCGAGACGATCCGCGTCGCCCCGGGTTGGCTCGATCTCCGCGAAGCGGCCGACGCAAGGGCCCGGGCGCGAGAGCCGGTCGAGCACCTGCGCCGCCGCGTCGCACCCGACGGTCCCTGGTCGATCCACGACCTTGCCTGCGGCAGCGGCGCGATGGGCCGGTGGCTCGCGCCGCTCTTGCCGGGGCCGCAGCGCTGGATCCTCCACGACCGCGATCCGGACCTGCTCGCGCTGGCGGCCGCCGGTGCCCCGGGTCCTGCCCTCGACGGGGCCGCGGTCACGGTCGAGACCCGGCTGTCCGACGTCACGCAGCTCGGGCCGGGCGACCTCTCGGGGGCGACGCTCGTCACGGCGTCGGCGCTGCTCGACCTGCTGACGTGGGAGGAGCTGGCCAGGCTGATCGAAGCCACTGCCGGAGCCGGGTGCCCGGTGCTGATCTCGCTTTCGGTCACGGGCCGCGTGCAGCTGCTTCCGGCGGATCCGCTCGACGCCCGGGTCGCAGCCGCATTCGACGCGCACCAGCGCCGCCTGACTCAACGAGGACGGTTGCTCGGCCCGGACGCCGTGGAAGCCGCGGTGGACGGCTTTCGCCGCCTGGGAGCCGAGGTCATGGTGCGGCCGAGCCCGTGGCGGCTCGGCGCCCTCGAGAGCGAGCTGGCCGCCGAGTGGCTCGACGGCTGGGTCGATGCCGCGTGCGAGCAGGAGCCCACCTTGCGTCCCGACGCCGACGCCTATCGCCGCCGACGTCTGCGGGAAGCGGCGGCCGGCGCCCTTGCCGTGACCGTCGGGCACGCCGACCTTCTGGTGCTGCCGTGACGTTCAGGACCGAGAGCCGTCTGACGATCGCCGGCAGCGTCGCCGACGTGTGGGCGTATCTCTCCGACGTCGGGCGGTGGCCGGAATGGGCGCCCACGGTGCTCGAGGCCTGGATTCGCGACGGGGCTCCGTTCGGGGCCGGCGCACGGGTCGAGCAGCGGGCGAAGGGGATATTCGGCTCCAGTCGCCGGCGGAGCCAGGAGGTGACCCTCGCCGAGACACCCCGCCGCATGGCGTTCGCCGGGCCGCTGGGCACCTCCTCGGCGCGCTGGGGGATGGAGCTCGAGCCGCTGGCCGAGGATCGGACCGACGCGGAGATGTGGATCGAGGTCGACCTCGAGGGCCCGATGCGCGCGATCCCGAGCGGCATGCTCCAACGCAGGATCCAACGGGTGAGCGATCTCGAGATGACGTTGATCAAGGCGGCTGTGGAGTCCGACACGCCATGAGCCAGACCGAACGCCCGCAGGAGCGCCTGATCGCCACCTACCGCAGGAAGGCGAAGCACTACAACGTCACCTCGCGGCTCTATCCCGCGCCCGGCTATCCGCAGCAGACGTTCCGCCTGCGGGCCGTGCGAGAGCTCGGCCTTCGACCCGGCGACACGGTGGTCGACGTCGCCTGCGGCACCGGTCAGAACTTCCCGCTGATCGAGGAGACGATCGGTCCCGAGGGCCGGATCGTCGGTGTCGACCTGACCGATGCGATGCTCGCCCAGGCCCGGCAACGGATCGAGACCAACGGCTGGAGCAATGTCACCCTCGTGCAGGCCGACGCGGCCGAGTTCGAGTTCCCGGCCGAGGTCGACGGGATCCTGTCCACCTACGCCCTGACGCAGGTGCCCGAATGCGGAGAGGTCGTCGCCCGCGGCGCGCGGTCTCTCTCGGCCGGCGGACGCTGGGTGGTGCTCGACCTCAAGGCGCCGCACAGGACGCCGCGGTGGCTCGTGCAGCTCGGGATCGCAACGGTGCGCCCGTTCGCCTCCCTCGACGACTGGCTGGCGCGCCGTCCGTGGGAGGAGATCCGGGCGGCGATGCAGGAGGAGCTGGCCGATCTCTCCTGGGCCGAGCTGTTCTTCGGGACGGCGTTCCTCGCCGTCGGGGCGAAGGCACGAATCCGCTGATGGACGCGACGCGTACTTCGACACATGACGGCGGAAGTGCTGCCGTGAGAAGCGTCCGCAGGTGGGCCGGCCTGGCGTTCGCGGCGGTCGTGCTCACGGTCGTGTTCTGGCGCCTCGGCACGGGTCCGTTCCTCGACGGACTCGGGGCGGTCGACGGCCGTGCCCTGCCGGCGGCCGCCGTCCTCGTGCTCGTCGCGACTCTCTGCTCCGCGTGGCGGTGGGCGATCGTGGCCCGCGGCCTCGGCGTCCGCCTCGGCTTCCCCGCCGCCGTCGCGGCCTACTACCGGGCGGTGTTCCTCAACCTCACGCTTCCGGGCGGAGTCGCCGGCGACGTCCACCGCGGCATCGATCACGGCCGCGAGGTGCACGAGGTCGGCCGCGCCCTGAGGGCCGTGGTCTGGGAGCGCGCGGCCGGCCAGGTCGTACAGGTCGTGCTGGCGATCGCCGTCCTGCTGGTCTTGCCGTCCCCCGTTCGCTCGTCGATGCCGTTCGTCGCGGTCGCGGCGGTCGCCATCGCCGTCGGCATCGTCTTCGCGGTGCGGGCGCGGACCGTGCGCAGCGGTTCCCGGTGGACGCGGCTGCGGAATGCGGTGGTGGCCGACGTACGCGAGGGAGTGCTGCGCCGGAACGCCCTGCCGGCGGTCGTGCTGACGTCGACGGTGGTCGCTCTCGCCCATGCGGGTACGTTCCTCATCGCCGCGCGGTCGGCGGGCGTGACCGTTCCGGTCTCGCGGCTCCTGCCGCTCGCGTCGCTCGGCCTGCTGGCGATGGTGCTGCCGAGCGTCGCCGGCTGGGGGCCGCGCGAGGGGGCGACCGCCTGGGTGTTCTCCGCGGCCGGCCTCGGCGCGGATCGCGGAGCGGCGACCGCCGTCGCCTACGGCGTCCTGGTGCTCGCCGCCAGCCTTCCCGGCGCGATCGTGCTCGTCGTCGGGTTGCTTCCCCGCCGGCGGGCGACGAGATCGCGGGAACGGGGGCGGGTCGTCTTCCGACCGGAAGGAGCCACGGATGCGTGAGCGCCCGTACACGCTGCTCTCCTGCTGCGTCTCGATCGACGGCTACATCGGCAACGCCGCCTCGCGGCTGCTCCTCTCCAACGACGCCGATTTCGACCGGGTGGATGCCGTCCGCGCCTCCTGCGACGCGATTCTCGTGGGGGCGACGACGGTGCGACTGGACAACCCCAGGCTGCTCGTCCGCTCGGACGCCCGGCGCGAGCAGCGCGCGGCGCGGGGCCTCCCGGAATCCCCGATCAAGGTGACGGTGACGCGGCAGGCCGACCTCGACGCTCGCGCCGACTTCTTCAAGGTCGGAGACACCGAGAAGATCGTCTACTGCGCCAGCCCGTGGGCGGCAGACGCGCGTGACCGTCTCGGCCCGGTCGCGACCGTGGTCGACGCCGGCAGCAACGTGGAGATGCGAACGCTCAGCACCGATCTGGCGGCGCGTGGCGTCGACCGGCTGATGGTCGAGGGAGGCGGCACGGTCCACACGCAATTCCTCACCGAGGACATCGTCGACGAGCTGCAGCTGACGGTTGCTCCGGTCTTCGTCGGCGACTCCGAGGCGCCCCGGTTCGTGCGCGACGGCATCTTCCCCTGGAATCCCGCCCGGCGGGCGGAGCTCGTGGACGTTCAGAAGCTCGGCGACGTCGTGCTCCTCCGCTACGCGCTCTCGTCGAGGTTCCAGGAGCGATGAGCGAGGAGCCGATGCTGATCCGGCTGCCGACGGCGACGATCCGCACCCAGGTCGAGGTGCCCCTGCGGTTCGCCGACGGCTACACGACGGACGCCCGGGTGTTCAGCTTCGACGGGCTCGTTGACGGCCGGGAGCACCTTGCCTTCGCGCTCGGCGACTGCACCACCCCGCATCCCGCGGACGGGAGCCACGTGCCTCTGATCCGCCCGCACAGCGAGTGCCTCACCGGCGACGTGTTCGGGAGTGAGCGGTGCGACTGCGGCCCCCAGCTGCGCGAGGCCGTCGACCGCATCGCCGAGGCCGGCGGCTACCTCCTCTACCTCCGGCAGGAGGGGCGCGGCATCGGGCTCTACTCGAAGCTCGAGGCGTACGCCCTGCAGGACGGCGGGATCGACACCTACGACGCGAACCTGGCGCTGGGTCACGGGGAGGACGAGCGCAGCTACGTCGCCGCGGCCCAGATCCTCCACGCGCTCGGTGCGTCCCGGATCGCGCTTCTTAGCAACAACCCCGACAAGGCGCGGCAGCTCCGCTCGTGCGGCGTGACCGTCGTCGAGCAGGTGCCGACCGGCGTCTACGTGTCCGAGGCGAACCACCGCTACCTGGAGACGAAGGCGCGCCGGGGCGGGCACGCGCTCGAGCTCCCGAGCGTGCTCGGGCCTCGGTCGAACGCGGCGCGCCTGCGGTAGGAACCGGCTCCTCGAGGAGCGGTCCTCGGTCAGGGTGCGGAGATGAGTCTCGGCCGCTACCTGATCGGCGTCGCCTCGCTGCTGTGCGTGCTCGGGGCGCCGGGTGTCGGCGCTCTTGCCGCACGGCGCCACCTCCTTCCCCGGTGGTCCGGCGGTCCCGCCCGGCTGGCCGAGATCGTCCTGGGATGCGGGCTGCTGGTCGGGATCATGGAGGTGCTCGGGACGATGGGGCAGTTCAGGCTGGTACCGCTCGTCGTGGGCTCGATCGCCGTCGGCACGGCGCTGAGGCTCGGGCTTACTCGGCGTTCCGGTGCACGGGTCGTCCGTCCCCACGCGGCCCCGCCCCGGGTTGTCGCAGCGGACGCCGTACTCGGTCTCCTTTCGGTGGCCGGTGTGGTTGTCGTGCTGCTCCAGTGGACTACGCCCAGCCTCCGGTCCTTCGAGCACGGGATCACCGGCGCCGACTCGCTCGCGTACCACCTGCCGCACGCGGCTTTCTATGCCCAGACGGGCCACACCGCGGCGATCCCCTACACCGATTTCGACTACCTGACCGGGCTGTACCCGGCCACGTCGGAGCTGTTCCACGCACTCGGGATCGTGCTCATGGGCAGCGACGTGCTCTCGCCGGGGATCAACCTCGTCTGGCTCGCGCTCACGTTGCTCGCGGCCTGGTGTATCGGCTCGGTCCGCGGATCGGGTTTCACGTCGATGCTCGCGGCGGCGCTCGTCATGGCGACGCCGATGATGGTGGACAGCAATGCCGGAACCGCCGACAACGATCTGCTCGGCGTGTTCCTCGTCACGGCGGCCCTGGCTCTGTGGATGCACACGGCAGACACGGCCCTTACAGACATGCGGGCGTATCGCGGCGGCAGCGTCATCGCCGCCGTCGCGGCCGGGCTCGCTCTGTCGGTGAAGCTGAACCTCGTGGCCCCGGTGGGCGCAGTCACGCTCGCCGCGATCGCGCTGGCCCCGAGCGGCTGGCGCCGGAGGGCTACCGGATGGTGGCTCGGCGGACTGGTCCTCGCCGGCGGCTACTGGTATGCGCGCAACCTCGTCGCGCTCGGCAACCCGCTCCCGTGGTTCAGCTTCGGCGTACTGCCGACGCCCCGGCCGCCGCCGCTGCAGCACGGCAACAACTACTCCCTGGTCGACTACGTCACGTCTCCCGGAATCCTCGGCCACTGGCTGATTCCGGCGTTGAGCGCGAACCTCGGTCCCTGGTGGCCGGCGCTCGTCGCGACTGCCGTGGTGGGCCCTCTCGCGTGCCTCGTCGCCAAGCGCGACCGAGTGGTCGCGGCGGCCGCCCTGATCGGCCTGGCCTCCCTGGTTGCCTATCCGTTGACCCCGCTCACGGCGTGCGGGCCCTGGGGACATCCCTACTGCATCAGGCTCAACATGCGGTACGGGGCTTCCGCCCTGACGTTGGTGCTCGCGGTCACGCCACTGGCTCTGCTGTTCAGGAGCCGGCTCGGCCGCTCGGCGGCGGCGGTCGGCTTGATGACGCTGCTCGTGGCCACGATCGGTCTGCGGCGCCCGTGGACGAACGCCGGCCTGGGCGAAGCGGCCGGCGCAGCGTCGCTCGTCCTCGTCGTCGCGGCAGTCGCCGTCCTCAGGCCGTGGTCGCTCCCGCTACGGCGCCCGCTCGTCCGCGCCGTCGCCGCGACACTCGTTCTCTCGCTCGTGCTCACCGGGGTTGCACTGGGCTACTCGGGCACCCGGGACTACCTGAGGCACCGCTATACCGCCAGGTACGGGCCGTCCGCCATCTACGAGGTCTGGCGCTGGGCTCGGCGCCTGCACAAGACGCGAATCGCCGTGGTCGGCACGCTCGCCGTGTTCTTCGGCTACCCGATCTGGGGCATCGACGACTCCAATCGCGTCGTGTACATGGGCCGACGCGGTTCCCACGGCTCGTTCCGACCCATCACCAGCTGTCGGGCCTGGCGCACGGCGCTGAACCGGGGCCACTATCGGTACGTGGTCACCACCGCCAACCGGATCTTCTTCACGACCGAGCTGGTGCCGTCGCCGGAGCTCGACTGGACCCGCAGCGACCCCTCGGCGAAGCTCTTGCACGCCCCGAATCGATCGGTTCAGATCTTCCGGCTCACCGGGCCGCTCCACCCGGGTCGCTGCTGAGAGCTCTCAGTGGTCGAACGCGTTCAAGAAGCGGTCACGGAAGGCGCTCATGAGCCAGACCGGCGCGGTCGAGCTCGGCAGCATCCCGTTCGTCCAGCCCCAGCCGGAGAGCCTGCGGATCACCTTCGGGTCGTGGGCGATGATCGTCGTCGGAACCTCGTGATTCGCCTGCGCGATGACCCGCGAGGGCTGGTGGTCGCCCAGGACGATGAGCACGGTGTTCTTGTTGCCGTAGCGGTCGACGAACGAGTACAGCGCACGTAGCGCGTATTCGATCGACTGCGCGTAGCCCTGCTGGGGGTCGGTGAGGCCGGCCCGGTCCATCGGCACGCGGTTGAAGATCGAGCCGTTGCCCAGCCGCTTCCAGGAGACGAGGGGCGGAATGCGGGTCCAGGGCTCGTGGCTCGACGAGAGGTCGATCTCCGAGAAGATCGGAGGGCGTTTCCGCTTTGCCAGCTCGTCCTTCTGCAAGACCTCGAGCGCGTACTGGTCGGGCATCGTGGAGAAGCCGAACCTCGGGCCCCGGTAGACGATGTTTCCGCGCTCGTAGATCTTCGTGTAGTGGTAGAAGGACCGCCCCTCCGGCCAGGCGCCGTGCGTCGTCGGCACGTCGGCGACCGTCCTCCAGCCGGCGCGCCGGAACGCAGCGGCGAGGGTGAGCCGATTGCTGGCGATCAGCGCGGAGTAACGCCCGGGAGTGTCGACCCAGACGCCGGACTGCAGCGTGGAGTGCGCGAGCCAACTGCCTCCGCCGTATGTCGACGAAGTGAGCCAGCCGCTGCGCGAGGAGAAGCCGTCGGCGTGGAGCTCCTGGGCGCCGGCGCTGACGACCTCGTCGACGGCAGGCGAGAACGACGTTCCCTGCACCGCCATCTGTCCGTAGCTCTCGACGAACACGAGCAGCACGTCCTTGCCGCGCAATCCCTTGAGGAGCCGGCCCGGAGGAGTGTTGCGATACGGATCCTTGCGTGCGAGGGCGCTCCTGAAGCGCGCCTCGGAACGGAGATCGGCCCGCACTGCGCGCACCTCGCCGACGGCGAGCCGCGCAGCGCTCGTCGACGCGATCCCGGTGCCGGAGACCTGCACGCCGAGCACCCAGCAGAGCGCCCACACGGCGGTGAGAGCCCCCACCATCTGCAGCGAGCGCCTGGGACGGCGGGCCGCCACCCGGGTCAACCGGCCCAGGGCCAGAGCCGGGACGACGAGTGCCGCGAGGCCGATCAGCGTCGCAGCCGCGACCGCGAGATCGGCGTCGCGGTTGCCGAACGTGTCGCGCACCGTTGTGACGCCGACGGAGAGGTAGCTCCAGTCCTCGACAGGGTTGAAGGACCGGTTGAAGGCGACGAAGAAGCCGAGGTCGAAGACCTTGATCAGAACGATTGCGCCGAGCACCGGCCCGGCCAGCCACGACACGAGCCGCCGTGCGCGAGCCGGCAGAGCGAGGGCCAGACCGAGGACGGCGAGTCCCTCGAGCGGGAGCCGCACGAAGGAGTCCGCCGTGAATTGCCACGGCCGGATCGGGAACACGAGAGCGAACCAGACCACGGCCAGGGCGAGCAGCGTGAGCACCGCGTCCTCGAGCGGCCGCCGGGGGACGCGGGCTGCGCGGCGGGCGCGCGGATGGTCACGGTGTCGCCACAGCCACCAGACGTCGCGCCCGAACGACTCGGCGAGCAGGGCGAGGGCGACGGCGAGGAGAATCCGGGTCACCGTCGTGGGCACGACTCCGCTGGCCCCGATCACGAGCGCGATGCCCTGCGAGGCCGTCACCGTCTTGCGCCAGTCGCGCCGCGGCAGCTGCGCCCGCAGCCAGGGGAGTGCCCACCCCGCCGCGTGGAACGCATAGCGCGCGAGGCCGATCGCGAGCACCCACGCGCCGGCCGTCGGGGCGACGTCCACGCTGAGCGCGAGGATCAGGAACGCGTCGACCTCGCCGTCGAGCTTCGCGCCGAGCGCCGACTCGGTCCGGGTGCGTCGCGCGACCCAGCCGTCGACGAAGTCGAGCGCGAGCGCGGTGGACGCGAGCGCCGCGAGCGTCCCCACCGCCGGATCTCGCGCGAACGAGGCCGCCGTGAGGGCGGCGACACCCACCGCGAGCGTCCCGCGGAGCAGTGTCACCCATCCCGCCGGGCCGAGCCTCGCCGCCGGGTCGCGCCAGAGACCCCGCGCGAGCGCCACGTTCAGCGTCAGGCCGCCGGCGACACCGACGAGCCAGCCGGGGCCGCCGAGACCGACCGTCCGGCCGAGCACGGCCAGGAGCAGGAGCGTCCCGCCGAGCCCGGCCAGCGGACCGAGCTGGTTGCCGAGATCGGCCGACGGGCTCCGGCCCGCCCGCAGCGTTGCTCCCCGCTCGAGCATCCGGAGGAGATTACGGTGCATGGCTTGCATCGGTTTGCGGTGAGATCGTGAGCGCCGGAGCGCGGCGCACGCTCGTCGAGGCGCTACGCCGTGCCCAGGAGGCCGCCTTCGGGCCCGGCGAATACATCGAGCAGGAGAGCTTCGTGCCCGCGTCGCAGATCCGTGCACTCGCGGACCGGGCGGGAATCGGGGCCGGCGTCTCCGTCCTCGATCTGTGCTGCGGCGTCGCGGGGCCCGGCCGGTTCCTCGTGCGCGAGCTCGGCTGCGACTACCTCGGGGTGGACGCGAGCGCAGGCGCGATCGCCCTCGCCCGCGAGCGCGCCGGTGACCTGCCCTGCCGCTTCCTGGTCGGGGAGATCCCGCCGCTCCCGCCCGGCACGTTCGACGTCGTGCTCCTCCTCGAGACGCTCCTTGCGTTCCGCGACAAGCGGCCGCTGCTGGAGGAGGTCTCGCGCGCGCTTCCGGGCGACGGACGGTTCGCGTTCACGCTGGAGGAGGGCGCGCCGCTGACCGAGGCGGAGCGGGCACGCATGCCCGGCGCCGACACCGTCTGGCTCACGCCGCTCGACGAGCTGCACGAGCTGCTGGCGCGGGCGGGTCTCGCCGTCGGCTGGGAAGAGGACTGGAGCGGCTTGCACCGAGCCGTCGCCGAGTCGCTGGCCGAGGGGTACGCGGCCGATGCGACCACGATCGCGTCGCGAATCGGGCGCCGGGCGCTGGACGAGCTTCTGGCGGCGCATCGGCTGTGGAGCGAGTGGCTCGGAACCGGCCGGGTGCGCAAGTTCGCCCTCGTCGCGGAACGCCCCGGCGAGGGCTGACAGGCCGAGGGCCGCGCCGGCTTGCGCGGCCCTCGGTGAGGAGGCGGGCTGATGCCGCGGGCTCAGCCGTCGCGGCCGTGGTCGTCGCCGGCGTCGTGATTGGCGGGGTCGTCGCTCGACGTGCTCGAGCCGGTCGAGGCGGCGGCCTTCGCCTTCGGTGCGGTGCCGGAGGCGGTGCAGGACTCACCCGAGCGGACGGCGCGGGCGTTGATGCGGTCGGCGCCGGGCCGGTCGGCGATCACGCGGCGGATCTCGAATGAGCCGCTGGGGGCGCGCGTGGTGGCCGTGAACGAGGCGACCCGGTGGCCGTTGCGCCGGAGCGTGACCTTCCACGGGACGGCGTTCCGGTTCTGGTCGACCTGGAACTCGACCTCGATTCCGCGGTTCTCGCGTGTCAGCTTCAGCTTGCTGGTCGACTGCTGCGTGCAGGCGCCGCGGACGCCGACGGCACGATGGCCTCCCTTCGCGAGCGCGGCCGGAACCGCGAGCAGCGCTGCTGCGAAGAGGATGAGGGTGAGTGGGATGAGAGAGCGGGACATGGTGATCCTTTCGTCGGTCTTCGGGGCGGGGCCAGCGTCGCGATCTTCCGGTCCGAGCCGCAATGGGACATTGGTCCGAGTGAGGCCCGGATCCATGTCGGAGCGGCGATCATGAGGCGCATGGAGTCGATCGCACCCGACCCCGTGACCGCGCCGACGTCACGGTCGGTGATCCTCCGCTTCGCGGCAGGGACGCTCGCGGCGATCGCGGTCGCCGTCGTGGGCGGCTATTTCGTGCTGCGTTCGGTCGCGATCGACGAGGCGAAGCGGCAGACGCGCACCCGTGTGCAGGAGGCGGCGAAGCTGGTCGAGGCGACAGCGGTGACCGATGGGCTCCTGAGAGGCCGAGAAAGGGCGGTGAGGGCAGTCGACGACGTCGTGGTCGGCCGCGTGCTCAGCGGCTCGATCGTGCGCGTGAAGATCTGGTCTCCCGCGGGTCGCGTCCTCTACTCCGACGAGCCCGCCGAGATCGGCGGCAGGTACGCGCTGGACGCGGGGCAGCACCGACTGCTCCGCAACGGAGGCGCGGAAGTGGAGGTGACCGACCTCAACCGGCCCGAGAACAGGCTCGACCGCCAGCAGGGGCGGCTGCTCGAGGCGTACACCCGCATCCGCACGCCCTCGGGCACCCCGCTGCTGTTCGAGATCTACCAGCCCCTCCACTCGATCACCGCAGACGCACGCCGGCTCCTGAGGACGCTCGCGCCCCCGATCCTCGGCGCGATCGCGCTCATCCTCCTGGTGCAGGCGCCGCTCTTCTGGTCGCTGATGCGTCGGCTCCAGCGAAGCCACGAGCAGCGTGAAGGCCTCCTCGCGAACGCCGTCACGTCGTCACGGCGGGAGCGGCGTCGCGTCGCGTCGTACCTCCACGACGGGCCGGTGCAGGAGCTCGCCGGGCTCGCGTTCTCGCTGGCGCCGGTGGCCGACGGGGCCGAGACCCGCGGAGCGGACGGCGAGGCGGCCGTGGTGCGCACCGTGATCGACCGCCTGCGGGGGACCGTCCGCGACCTGCGCGCGCTGCTCGTGGACCTGCACCCGCCGACGCTCGCGACGGCGGGCCTCGACGCCGCGCTCCGCGACCTCGTGAGTCCGCTCTCCGCCCGCGGAGTGGCCGTCGAGCTGCGCGTCGTCGGCGAGGAGCGTCTCGATCCCGACACGCAGGCGCTCGTCTATCGCGTCGCGCAGGAGGCGGTGCGCAACGTGATCGCGTACGCCGACGCGTCCACGGTCTCGGTCGAGGTCGGTGTCGTCGACTCGACGGCGCGACTGCTCGTCGCGGACGACGGACGGGGATTCGCACCCGAGACGCGAGAGCGGCGCCGCGCGGAGGGACACCTCGGGCTCTCGCTCGTGGAGGAGCTCGCCGACCAGGCCGGCGGACGCCTGACGGTCGACTCGAGCGAGGGCGAAGGCACCCGCGTGCGGCTGCAGGTGCCGCTCCGGTGATCCGGGTCCTCATCGCCGACGACCACGGCGTGGTGCGCGACGGGCTCGCGGGCGTAATCGCCGCCCAGCCGGATCTCGAGGTGGTCGGCACGGTCGAGAACGGCGCGGAGGCGGTCGAGTCGTGCCGGAGCTCCGGGCCGGACGTGGTGCTGATGGATCTCGAGATGCCGGTCCTCGACGGCATCGAGGCGACGCGGATCATCCGGCGGGAACGCCCCGACACGGCGGTGCTCGTGCTCACGTCGTTCTCCGACGCGCGCCGGATCACCGCGGCGCTCGGGGTCGGCGCGGCCGGCTATCTCCTCAAGGACACGTCTGCCGAGGACGTGGTGCGCGGCATCCGCGCGGCCGCCGAGGGCGGAGCGCCGCTCGACCCCCAGGCGGCGCGGCTCCTGCTCGAGGCGCGGGAAGCTCCCGACCCGCTCGAGGGGATCTCGCCCCGCGAACGGGACGTGTTCGCTCTCCTGCTCGACGGGCTGCCGAACAAGCTGATCGCCCAACGCCTCGGCATCAGCGAGAAGACGGTGAAGACGCATCTGACGAACATCTTCCGGCAGCTCGACGTGACCGACCGCCTCCAGGCCGTGCTCTGGGCCGAGCGCCACGGTCTGCGCGACGACCTGTCGCCGTGACTCCGACCAATGTCGCATTGCGGCCGCCGCCGCGTTCGCCGCACACTGCGACTGTGAGACGTCTCGTGCCTGCGGTGCTGCTCCTGCTCGCGTTCTCGGCGGGTGCCGCCCAGGCGCGGGGCGGCGATCATGGCGGCGGAGACGGCGGCGAGGTGCGCGTCGCCGGCGACTGCGGTCACGGCGCCGCTGCGTCGCTCCGGCTGCGCGGCCGCGACGGCTCGATCGAGGTGCGCTTCCGCCTTCGGCAGACTCGCGGACGCGGAACGTGGCGGATCACGACCGTCCACGAGCGCCGCGTCGCGTCCCGCGCGACGAAGCGCACGACACGCCGGGACGACTCCTTCGAGCTGCGGCGCACCCTGCCGGATCTGCGAGGCAGCGACACCGTCGTCGTCCACGCGTGGGGGCCGGACGGCCTCGGCTGCCGCGCGACCGCGACGCTGCGTGGGTGAGGTAGGACGGTGATCGCCGAGGCCGTCGCCGCCGTCGCGCTGACCCGCGGCCCCGTCGCCGAGAGCGTCACGCGGCGCAGCGCCATCATCTCGTTCCGCACCTCGGTGCGCGAGCACGACACGGTGCTCTTGCAGAACGGCGACCGGATCGACGCCGGAAGAGGCATCGGGCACGTCGCCCGGCTGACCCACTTGACCCCGGGGAAGCACTACGAGTACACGGTCGAGGGCGAGTCGGGCGCGCTGGCCGTCGGCACGTTCCGGGCCGCGCCGCGTCGCGCGTCCAAGTTCACCTTCGCGGTCGTGGGGGACTTCGGGAGCGGGACGAGTGACGAGGCGGCGGTGGCGTCGCTCATCGAGTCATGGCACCCCGACTTCGTGCTCACCACGGGCGACAACGCCTATCCGCTGGGCTCGAAGGCGTTGCTCGACCGCGACATCTTCCGCCCGTACGCGGCGGTCATGCGCGAGTCGGCCTGGTTCCCGGCCCTCGGCAACCACGATGTGAAGGCGGACCACGGGAAGCCGGAGCTCGAGGCCTTCCACTCGCTCGGCAAGGAGCGCTGGTACCGCTTCACGTGGGGGAACGCCGCATTCGTCGTGCTGGATTCCGACACGTCTGTCGCCCCGGGCTCGCCGCAGCTGCGCTTCGCCCGCAGGGCGTTCGCGCGCCGCTCGTGCTTCCGCTTCGCCGCCTGGCACCATCCGCCGTGGGAGCCGCCGGGTCGCCCGCTCAGCCCAGGCCTGCGCCGCAACATCGTGCCGCTCGTGCAGAAGCACGGTGTCCAGGTCGTGTTCGTCGGCCATCTGCACGCCTACGCCCGCAGCCGCCCGCATCACGGGGTCGTCTACGTGGCGGTCGGAACGGGCGGTGCCACGCTGGATTTCGACGCCCGCCTGTTGACGATCCCGTTGGCGCAAATCGTCCAGGGCCGCTTCGGCGCCCTGCGCGTGGACGTCGCCGGCCGCACGGCGCGCTTCCGCTTCGAGACCGTCGACGGCACGGTGTTCGACCGCTTCCGCCTGAGCTGCTCCTGACCCGCGCGGGTCTCGAGATCCGCTTGCGGCTTCCGGCCGTACTGAGTTTCAGGCGGAATTCGTCGGAGAGGCTGGTGCAGGGGTTTTGAGCGAAGGGTTCTCAGCGGCGTACAAGGGTCCTGAGCGCCCGGCGCTCGCTGCGGTGCGCCACGCGTTGGTCCTGGCGGCGGGCGCAGACACGACCCGGGCCGTGTCGCAGGCGCTGGCCGAGGCCGGATTCGAGGTGACGGTCGAGAAGAGCGGCGCAGCTGCACTGCTCCGCCTGCGGCAGGGAGGCTTCGACCTCGTCGTCCTCGAGGTGACGTGGTCCGGCTCCGGCGGGATCGACCTGATCCAGCGGATCCGGCAAGACGGCAACGAGGTGCCGATCATCGTCCTCGGCGCCTGGGACTCCGAGGCCGAGCTGGCTCTCAGTCTCGATCTCGGTGCGGACGACTACATGGCGAAGCCGGTCTCGACGCGCGAGCTGGTGAGCCGGAGCCATGCGATCCTGCGTCGCGCGCAGCGCGATCCGGCCGAGGCCGGGTCCATCCGGACGGTCGGCAGCCTGCGAATCGACCTGGCCCGGCACGAGGTCTTCCTCGGCGAGCGTCCCGTCGACGTCACCGCGTCCGAGCTCCGCGTCCTCGAGCTGCTCTCGAGCACCCCGGGCAAGGTCTTCACGCGGCAACAGATCATGGAGCACCTGTGGGCCGGCCCGTACTACGGGGACGGCCATCCGGTGGACACCCACATGCTCAACCTGCGGCGGAAGATCGAGGACGACGCCACCCGCCCGAGCCGGCTGGTGACCGTGCGCGGCGCCGGGTTCAGGTTGGTCGCTCCGGCCGGCGAGATGCTGACGAAACTCTGAGTCAACGCTGACCGAAGCCTGACCGCCGAGCGGGAACACTCTGGCTGTGCGGCCGGCCATGAAGCGCCTTCTGAGGAAACTGTCCGTCACGACGGCGGCCGGCCTTGGCGTGTACGTCCTCGGGAGCCTGGTGCTGACCGGCGGCGTCGGCGGGCTCGCCGCGATCGGGGAGCACAACGACCCCGCGACCCTCCGGACGATGCAGCTCGTCGCCCAGGGCCGGAACGTATTCCGCTACGACACGTTCGGCGATCAGGCCGTCTGGGGCGGCGTCCTCGGCCTGCAGAAGGCGATCGAGGGCGCCAAGCTCGGCGGTGTCGGCCCCGGTGTGAGCCCGAAGACGGCGCTGGCGCTCGGGCTCAAGGTCGACGCCACGAAGATCCCACGCAAGGTCGCGGCGGCGATCAAGGCCGGCAAGGTGAATCTCGACGATCCGAAGGTGACGCTGGCGCTGCTGAAGCTGAACGCGGTGGTCGGCGTCAAGGGCTTCTTCGACAAGAAGGGCACGCTCAGCTCGGTCGGACTCACGTGCGCGGTCTGCCACTCCACGGTTGACGACTCCTTCGCGCCGGGTATCGGCCACCGCCTCGACGGCTGGCCGAACCAGGACCTGAACGTCGGCGCGATCGTCGCTGCGGCGCCGAACCTCACGCCGCTCGAATCGGCGCTGAACGTGGACGAGGCGACGCTGAAGAAGGTGCTGCTCGGCTGGGGGCCCGGCTTCTTCAACGCCGAGCTGAATCTCGACGGCAAGGCATTCGGTCCCGACGGCACCGCGCACAGCGCGGCGACGCGGATCCCGAGCGCGTTCGGCAAGGACGGCCAGAACCTGCACACCTGGGAAGGCGGCTGGGGATCGGTCACCTACTGGAACGCCTTCGTCGCGAACCTCGAGATGCACGGGCAGGGGAACTTCCTCGACCCGCGACTCGACGACAAGTCGAAGTTCCCGATCGCGGCCGCAGCGGGGTTCGGGCACACGGTCCCGTATGTCGGCGAGGGCGTCCTCCCGGTGCCCGCGCATGCGCAGGCTCCGGATCGGACCACCGAGGCCCTGCGCGCGCTCGACTTCTACCAGCACTGGCTGCCGGCTCCGAAGCCGCCCAGGGGCAGCTTCGAGCCCGCAGCCGCGAGGCGCGGCAAGGTCGTCTTCGACGGCGTCGGCAAGTGCTCGTCGTGCCACATGGGCTCGCTCGGCACCGCGCCCGGCTACAACGCCGTGAAGCCGGCGCAGATCTGCATCGACTCGTTCGCCGCCGACCGCGGGCCGGACGGCACGTACACCATCGCTCCGCTGCAGGCGCTGTTCACGCGCTCGAAGCGCGGCTTCTACCACGACGGGCGCTTCAAGACGCTGCTGGACGTGGTCAACCACTACGACAGCTGCTTCGACCTGCACCTCACGAGCGGGCAGAAGAGCGACCTCGTGCAGTACCTGAAGAGCCGCTAGCCGGGAATCAGCGCGAGACGCTCGAGCGTCGAGCCCGCTCGTGCGCCGGGGTCGTAGCGGCCGACCAGCGACGCGAAGTCGCGGACGCGGGCACGGAGAGGTTCCGAGCCGAGCATCGCCGCGGCGGTCTCCGAGATCTCGCCGGTCGAGGCGTCGCGGTCGAGCGCGCGACCGAGGCCGAGCTGCTCGAGTCGACGCGCGTTGGCGGGCTGGTCGCGGCCGAGCGGCAGCGAGAGGACCGGTGCGCCCGCGGAGAGTGCGGCGAGCACGGTGCCGGTGCCTCCGTGCGCGACGACGAGCGCCGCGTCGGGAAGGACCGCGCCGTGAGGCACGTAGCGCTCCACGACGACGCCGTCCGGGACGTCCACCTCGCGCGGACCCAGCTCGGGCCCGGTCAGCACGAGCATCCGAACGTCGTGCGGATGGAGGGCTCTCGCGACGCGGCCGACCACCTCTTCCTGCTGCATGTAGGTCGTCCCGAGCGTGACGACCACGAGCGGACGCAGGTCGTCCTCGGCCCAGGGCCGGCTCCACTCGACGTCGGTGGTCTGCTCGCTCATCGGCCCGAGATGGACGACCCCGGGCGGTGGCTGCGGCCAGTCGTCGAACTCGCGCGGCAACGCCACCAGTGCACCTGCGGCCCGCCGCACGAGCTCGATCGTCACGGAGTCGCGGCCGGTCGGCAGCGGCGCCAGGCCCAGCTCGGCACGCGACCGGTTGACGGGCTCGAAGGAGCGAGACCGCGCGTCCTCGCCCTCGGTGACGCCGTGGAAGCCGTGGATCGTGTGGATCAGCAACGCGGCCGGCGCCGGCTGCAGCTCCGTCGCGGCCACTGTCGAGCGCAGCAGGTAGTCGACGACGACCACCGCGGAGGGGCGGGCCTCCACCTCCGCGAGGAGCGCATGCGGCAGATCGCGACCGAAGAACAGTCGTTCGAGAAGCGGACGCTGGTCCTCCATCCGGCGTCCCCGTGTCGGATCGAACTCCAGCTCCCCCGGGTACGGGAGGGGAACGCAGCCGGCGGCGACGACCCGGCCTCGCATGTCCGCCGGAGCGAGCACCCGCACCTGATGCCCGCGGCCGGCCAGCAATCCTCCCAGGGCGAGTGCGGTCTGAGCGCCGCCGCCCGCCTGCCACGTCACGACCACCACGTCCACGGCTCGTGATGATGACGGCCGGGCCCGCGGTTCGTCCGGCTGGCGCGGCGGGTTCAGCGGAGCCCAGCTCGCGCGGGCGACCAGGGTCAGCCGCGGCGGCGGCCGACGAGGCGAGCGCCGGTGGCAGGCACGTCCCCGCGGGCGATCGCCTCCTCCTCGACGGCGCGGAACGAGTCGCCGAGCTTCCAGTAGTGGAGCCAGGGGCCGCGCACCGGCGGGCCGAGCTCGAAGTAAGGCTCGAGCGCCGCGAGGACGGTCTCCAGCGGGTGCAGGTGCTCACGGTGCTCGTCCACCAGCTCCTCGGCGCTCTTCGGCTGCGGCTCGCCGAGCGCGCGCCGCTGCTCGAGCCACCACGCCGCGGCCGTGACGTCGAAGGCGCCGACGTCGAACTCGTCGACGACGAGCGCTCCACCCGACGCGACGAGCTCGCCGAGCCGGCGGCAGGAGTCCTCGAGCGGCTCGACGTGGTGGAGCGAGACGACGGCGACCGCGGCTGCAAAGGCGCCGGCAGGCTCGTCCAGATCGACGAGTGCGACGGGACGGACGTCGTCGCTTTCGGCGCCCGGGTCGATCGCCAGCACGTCGTAGCCGGCCGCGCGAATCGCACGGGCGAGACGCCCGCTCCCCGCGCCGACCTCGAGCACGCGCGCGGGCGGCTCCGGCAGGTTGGCGCGGACGAACGCCCTCAGGTCGGCGGATGTCATACGGCGGATTCTTTACGGTGTCGGCATGAGGATGCGGGCCGCAGTGCTCGAGAAGTTCGCGCAGCCGCTCGTCGTGCAGGAGGTCGAGCTGTCGGAGCCGCGCGCCGGGGAGGTCCTCGTGCGGCTCGAGGCGTGCGGCGTCTGTCACACCGACCTGTACACGGCGTCCGGCGCCGACCCGTCCGGCTACGCGCCGACCGTCCTCGGCCACGAGGGCGCGGGCGTCGTCGAGAAGGTGGGGGAGGGCGTGTCGTCGGTCGGCCCGGGCGACCACGTCGTCACGCTGTTCTCTCCCCAGTGCCGGGAGTGCGTCCATTGCCGGAGCACACGGACGAACCTCTGCCTCGCGATCCGCGAGCAGCAGAACAAGGGGTTCCTGCCGGACGGCACGACGCGCCTCGGGCGGGACGGCGAGCCGATCCGCCACTTCATGGGCACGTCGACGTTCGCGGAGTACACGGTGATGCCGGAGATCGCGCTGGCGAAGGTCAGCCCGGACGCGCCCTTCGAGCACGCCTGCCTCTTCGCCTGCGGACTGTCGACCGGGTTGGGCGCCGCGATGTTCACCGCGAAGGTGGAGGCGGGATCCACCTGCGTCGTCTTCGGCGCCGGCATGGTCGGGCTCGGCGCCGCCGCGGGCTGCCGCCTGCAGGGCGCCGAGCGGATCATCGTCGTCGATCTCTCCCAGGAACGGCTGGAGCTGGCGCGCGGGCAAGGCGCGACCGAGACGATGATCGGCGGCCCCGACGCCGTGGAGCGCATCGTCGAGCTGACCGGCGGGTTCGGCGCCGACTACACGTTCGAGGCGACCGGAGACGTCGCGGTGATGCGCCAGGCGGTCGAGTCGGCGCGCATGGGCTGGGGGCTGTGCACCGTCGCGGGCGTCGCGGGCAAGGGCGAGACACTCGACATCGTCCCGCGGTTCCTGATCACGGGCCGCCGGGTCTGCGGCTCGTCCTTCGGCGGCGTGAAGGGTCGCGACCAGGTGCCGGACCTGGTCGAGCGCGCGCTCGCGGGAGACATCGACGTCGCGCCGTTCGTGTCCCACACGCTGACCCTCGACGACGTGAACGAGGGCTTCGCGCTGATGGAGGCCCAGGACGGGATCCGCAGCGTGATCCGCTTCGACTAGTCGGTGAGCGGCGGGACAGTCGCCGGCCTCGTGCTGGCGTTCGCTTCGGCCGTGCTCATCAACATCGCCTATCTGCGGGAGCACGACGCCGCCGCCGACCTGCCGGCCCTTTCCATGCGCCGCCCGCTCCAGTCCGCCCTGCTGCTGCTCGGGGACCCGAGCTGGCTGCTGGGATTCGCCATGGAGTCCGGCGGATTCCTGCTCTACGTCGCGGCGCTCGCGCTCGCACCGCTCTCGCTCGTGCAGAGCATCGCCGCGGGCGGGATCGGCGTGCTCGCGTTTGCCTCCGCCCGGATGGCGGGGCGGCGGCTCGCGCCGGTGGAGCTCGCCGGCGTCCTGCTCTCGGTGCTCGGCCTCGTCGCGCTCGCCGTCTCGCTCGTGGGCGGAAAGGCGCAGGAAGGAGAGGGAAAGCTCGGGCCGATCCTGCTCTGGCTCGGAGCGACGGCGTCCGTCGCCGTCGCTCTGGTGGTCGCGGGGCGCCGGCGTTGGGGGACGGCCGTCGCGAGCGGCGTCGCGGGCGGTCTCTTCTTCTCGATCGGCGACATCTCGACGAAGCTGGCGACGCAGGGAGGCGCGCGCGTGGCCTTCGGCGTGCTCCTGCTCCTCGGCTACGCCGCGGGCACGGGCCTGCTCCAGGTCGGCTACCAGGCCGGCGGCGCGCTGACCGTCGCCGGTCTCGCGACTCTCGCGACCAACGCCCTCCCGATCGCGGCCGGCGCCGTGATCCTGGCCGAGCCGCTGCCGACCGGCGCGCTCGGAGCCGTTCGCCTGGTCGCGTTCGTCGCCGTGGTGACGGGAGCGGTCTTGCTCGCGCGCGAGCCGATGTCCAGGAAAGCCGCTTCCGGAGCGGCTTCGGCGAACAGGTGAGCGACTGCCGGAGGCCTGTTAGCGTTCCGCGCGAGATGAGACGCGTGCTCGCCCTTCTCGCCGCAGCCCTCGTCCTGACCCTGGTCTCGGCCGCCGGGGCCGCGAGGCCCGGCTACGCGTGGCACGACACCGACACGGGCACCACGGCTCATTTCCGCGGGCTCGCCGCGGTGAGCGCGAGGACCGCGTGGGTCAGCGGCTACACCGCGACCGACGGCGTGATCATGCGGACGACCGACCGCGGCGCGACCTGGCAGGACGTGACCCCGCCCGACGTCGCAGGCCTCCAGTTCCGCGACATCTCGGCCTTCTCCGCCAAGAACGCCGTCGCGATGTCGATCGGCGACAACCCGGGCGACTTCCGGATGTACGTCACCCGCGACGGCGGCAAGACCTGGGCCATCACCTTCGTCAACTCCGAGGCCACGGCGTTCTACGACTGCATGTCGTTCTTCAACCGGAGGGTCGGGCTCGCGGTCTCCGATCCGCCCGACGGCGTCCACTTCCGCGTGATCAAGACCACCGACGGCGGCATGAGCTGGCACGTGACGGGACTGCAGATGCCCGCCGCGCCGGGCGCCTTCGGGTTCGCCGCGAGCGGCGAGTGCCTCACGACGAACCACGGGCATCGCGCCTGGTTCGGCAGCGGCGGCAGCGAGGCGAGCATCTTCACGTCGAACGACCGCGGCGTCACGTGGACGAAGTCGCCGACGCCGATGCTCACCGGCGACAGCGCGGGCATCAACGGGATCGCCTTCAAGGGCCAGAACCGCGGGGCGGTCGGCGGCGACTTCTTCCTGCCGACGAGCTCGCCGGACAGCTTCGCCCGCAGCCGGGACGGCGGGAAGAGCTGGAGCCTCGCTCCCCACGCACCGACGGACTATCGCTCCGGCGTGGCCTGGGTCGACGGGCACACGGCGATCGCGGTCGGCCTCTCCGGCAGCGACGTCAGCACGAACTTCGGCGCGTCGTGGCAGCGCTTCGACGACGGCAGCCTGGACACGGTCGACTGCGCACGCCCGACCGCGTGCTGGGCCTCCGGCGCCAACGGCCGCGTGGCCTACCTCGTCAGGACGCACTAGCGCGCAGCCGGCGGAGAGCCGGACCGAGCGCCTGGCCGCCGCGCAGCACCGGCTCGAACAGGTCGCCATGCCGCTCCACGCGCTGCAGCGCCTCGCGCCGTCCGAAGTCGCGCGGACGCACCTTCTCGCCGAGCTCCTCCCACCGCAGCGGCGTCGACACCGGCGCGCCCGGCTTCGGCCGCACCGAGTAGACGGCGGCGATCGTCTTGCCGTGCCCGTTCTGCCGGTGGTCGACCAGGACACCCCGGCGCTTCTTCTTCAGCCACTCGGTCGTGACGAGTCCGGGGTTGGCCGCCTCGAGCCCGTGGGAGACGAGCTCCGCGAAGTCGTACGTGTCCCGGTACGACGACCGCCGCGTGATCGGCAGGAGGATGTGGATGCCGTCGGCGCCGCTCGTCTTCGGGTACGAGCGCAGGCCGAGCTCCTCGAGGGCTTCGCGGATGAGGTGCGCGACGCGGATCGCCTGCGCGAAGCCGTTCCGCGACTCGGGCGGGTCGAGGTCGAAGACGACGTAGTCCGGGCGGTCCGGCTTGTCCACCCGCGAGTACCACGCGTTCATGTCGATGCAGTTCATCTGCACCATCCACACGAGCGCCGCGGTCTCGTTGACGAGCGTGAAGTCGACGAGCCGCGACTCGCCCGCGCGCGGCCACGTCCGGAACTGCCGCGTCGGGATCCAATCCGGCTTGCCCTTCGGCGCCTGCTTGTGGAAGTAGGGCTGGCCGTGGATGCCGTGCGGGTACCGCTTGAGCGTGAACGGCCGCTCGCGCAGGTGCGGGACGATCGCGTCCCCGATCTCGGCGTAGTAGCGCGCGACGTCGCCCTTCGTCACGCCGTCCTCGGGGAAGAGGACGCGCTCGGGATGCGTCACGCGGACGTTGCGCCGTCCGATTCGGATCTCGTCGGTCATCTCTGTGCAGCAGTATTGACGGCGATGACCGAGGAGTTCGTCCTCGACACGCCGGTCGTGCGCGCGTTCGTCGCGGACGTCCGCGCGGCGATCGCCTCCGCTTCGTCCCCCGAGGCCGCCTGCGCGGCCCTCAGGCCCCGGTTCGCGGAGCTGCTCGCCGATCCGGAGTGGCTCCCGGCCGAGTACCGCTCCGCCGCGCCGGAGAGCGGGATGGGCGGCGGCATCGGCCAGTGGCTGCTCTATCGCGACGACGAGGGATCGCTGTCGCTGTTCTCGCTCGTCGTCCCGCCGGGCTCCGCGACGCCGATCCACGACCACCTCGCCTGGGGGCTCGTCGGCCTCTATCGCGGCGAGCAGGACGAGGAGATCTACGCGCGACGGAACGGCGTGCTCGAGCTGGTCGAGCGGCGCGCGCTCGCGCCCGGCGACTTCTACGTCCTGATCCCGCCGCGCGACGACATCCATCGCGTGCGCACGACGTCCGCCGAGACCTCCGTCTCGATCCACCTGCTGACGAACGACACGGGCTGCGTCTGGCGCCACTCGTTCGATGCCGAGTCCGGCGAGGAGCGGCCGTTCCGCTCCGGCTACGTCAACGTTGCGTGCGAGGACGAACCGGTGACATGAGGACGTGTGAGTGTCGTTCGTGTCGATCGCGCGACCGGGGCGCTGGTGGTGGAGGGCCGCAAGGTCTTTCCGCTCGTGCTCTCGAACGGACCGCCGGCCGGCGGGAAGGCGCCGAGCGGAGAGGACGCCTTCGCAGAGGTCGCGGCCGGCGGGGCCAACTTCATCCGCGTCGGCCGGCCGGATTGGAGCCTCGAGGCGCTCGAGCGGCAGATCGCGGCGGAGCGGCAGGTGCTGGACGCGGCCGCCGCGCACGGCCTCCACTGCTGGCTGCAGCTCGGCAACGTCCCCGACCTGCCGGCGCGCGCCCTTGCGGCCGACGAGCAGCTGCTGACGAGCATCGTCGGGGAGCTCAAGGATCACCCGGCCCTCGGCGCCTGGAAAGGCGTCGACGAGCCCGCGAACCCCAACCGGCCCTCCCGCGTCCCGGCGGCCGGGCTCGTGCGTGCCTACCGCAAGCTCCGCGCCACCGATCCCGACCATCCGGTGGTGATCACGCAGGCGCCCGTCGGCGCGCCCGCCAGGCTCGCTCCGTACCGGCCGGCCTTCGACATCACCGGCGCCGACATCTACCCGGTCTCCTATCCGCCCGGGAAGCACGCGGGCGGCCGCCGTCGCGACATCGGGGTCGTCGGCGACGTCACGCGGAAGATGGTGCGGGCCGCCGGCGGCAAGCCGGTCTGGATGACGTTGCAGATCGCCTGGAGCGGCGTCATCCCGGCCGACCGCCATCCCGGCAACGTGCCGCGCTTCCCGACCCTGAGCCAGGAGCGGTTCATGGCGTACCAGGCGATCGTCAACGGAGCGCGCGGGCTGGCCTTCTTCGGCGGCCATCTCACGCAGATCGCGCGGCCCGCCGACGCGCAGGCGGGCTGGAACTGGACGTTCTGGGAGCGCGTGCTCCGGCCGCTGCTCGCGGAGCTCACCTCCACCGCCGTCGCGCCCGCGCTGCTCGCCCCCGACTCGCGGCGCCCGGTCCGGGCGAGCGCCGGGGACATCCAGCTCGTCACCCGCGAGGCGGGCGGCTTCCTCTACGTCATCGCCGTGCGGCGCGGCAGCGCGACGAGCAGGGTCGGCTTCAGCGGGCTGCCGCCGAAGCGCAACGGCCGGCCGATCACGGGCGGCCAGGTCCTGTTCGAGTACGTGCAGGATCCCTTGCCGCCGCCGGTCGAACCCGGCCACCAGACGTTCCGGACAATCGGCGTCGCGAACGGGCGCTTCCGCGACTGGCTCGCGCAGCACGACGTCCGCGTCTACCGCTTCCAGCGCTAGCTACGGGCTCAGAGGTCGCAGCCGAAGATCACGTGCTCGCCGACCGGCTCGAAGCCGAGCCTGCGGTTGATCGAGCGTATCGCTGCGTATCGCTGCGTTCTCCTCCGCATTCGACGTCGTCACACGCGCCACGCCACGCTCGGCGGCCGGTCCGCAGCGTCCTCCGCTTCGCGGCCGTCGCGAGTGCGCGGCCCCGGTGGGCCCGCACCGTGCCGGTGAAGCCGTGCGCGGCGCGCGAGCCGGAGCTGACGAGGAACGAGAAGGCCACGACCGCCGTCCCCGTCGAGCACGGCAGTGCTCGGGAGCGACGGCGCCGCACGAGACGGGGGTCGAGGGCGATCAGCGGACCGCCGAGCAGCCGCGACATCTCGCGCGGCAGCCCACCGCTCGCCCTCCTCCGTCCAGCGGAAGAAGGACGTCGCCTTCGTGGCGCCGGCCTCGCGCAGATGGTCGAGCACCCGCCGGCCGAGCTCGTCCCCGATCCCCCGCTGCCGGTGCGCCGCCTCGACCGTGACGAACGCCCACGCCGCACCCTCGCCGGATCGCGTCCGCCGAGACGACGCGGGAGTCGTCGGCCGCCCGCAGGAGCGCGGCGATCGCCTCTGCGTCGGCGTCTGTGGCCGCGCGGATCACGGCGCGACCGTATCGCCGCCGGCGGCCCCGGTTCCGGTCGGGGACGACGGCGCCCCTCGGGGCGGCGAAGCGGCCGCGACTCGCCGCGACCGCTGCCGCCGTCCCTGCCGTGCACGCGGGTCGCGCTCAGCCCTTCGCGTACTCCTCGACGGTTCGCGAGTCGAACTCGAACCCGACGACGGCTTCGTCGCCGACGACCCACGCGTCGTGTCCGGGCTCGATCACGTATGCCTGCCCGGCACGGATCTCCTGCTCGGTTCCGTCGTCGTGGACGACGTGCATGGCCCCCGACTGCAACAGGCCGACGTGATGGGCCTGGCAGCTCTCGCCTCCCGCGATCGGCTTGATGCACTCCGACCACCTCCAGCCGGGCTCCAACCGCATGCGCGATGCGTTCGCGCCGCCCATGCGAACGATCTCCACCGTCGTCTTGTCCGGCGTCCGAGTCTCGTCGGGTGAGCCGAAGTCACCTACTTCCACACCTGGCATCTGAGCCTCCTCCCCTGGCGTCGAGCAGCGTTTGATGGCGATCCTAACCGCCTGCCGCGAGGCGATCCAAGACCTCGGAGGCTTGCTCTACGTAGTTCCGCGGATGCGAGTTCACGGGGTTTGTGGATGCCTGCTCCTCCCCGGCGCGCGAATCTGGTCTGGAGCTAGGCAAGGGGAGGACGTATGGCCGTTCGCACGCGCCCCGGACGACTCGAATCGGCTCCGGAGGTGGCGGAGCCCCGGGAGGTGGTCGAGCCTGCGCCGCCGGTCGCGCCGATCGTCGAGGCGCGCGCGGTCGACAAGCGCTACGACACGGGCGAGGCCGAGGTGCACGCACTCAGGGGCGTCAGCTTCTCGGTCGGTCGCGGCGAGATGGTGGCGATCATGGGCCCGAGCGGCTCGGGCAAGACGACTCTCCTCAACTGTCTGTCGGGGCTCGACCGGATCGACGGCGGCGACGTGCTGATCGAGGGCGTGTCGCTCGGCTCGATGTCCGACACCGAGCGCACCGACTATCGCGCGCGGCGGATGGGCTTCGTCTTCCAGTTCTACAACCTGATGCCGGTCCTCTCGGCGGTCGAGAACGTGGAGCTGCCCTTGCTCGTCGCCCGCGTTCCGGCGAAGGAGGCGCGCCGCACGGCGCTGGCCGCGCTCGAGATGGTCGGACTGGAGGAGCGTGCGGCGCACGTGCCGGACGAGCTCTCGGGCGGGCAACGCCAGCGCGCCACGATCGCACGCGCACTCGTCAACGACCCGGCGATCGTCTGGGCGGACGAGCCGACGGGCGACCTCGACAGCGAGAACGCCGCCGACGTGGTCGCCTTGATGCGCACGCTGAATCGCGAGCGCGGCCTGACCTTCCTCATCGTCACGCACGACATCGGGGTGGGCCGGGCCACCGACCGGATCGTGCGGATGGTCGACGGCCAGATCGTCGACGAAGAGCGTCTGGAGGTGAGGCAGTGATGGTTGCGCGCGTGACGGTGGCCGAGATCGATCCCGTGCGTCAGAACCCTCGGCGGGCGATCGAGCGGTTCCAGGACGTGCTGGTTCCCGCACTGCACGGACAGGACGGCTACGAGGGCTGCTACGTGCTGCTGTCCGAGGAGGGCAAGGCGCTCGTCGTCACCCTCTGGTCGAGTGAGGAGACCGCCCACGCCTCACGCGTGAGCGGCTTCTACGAGTCCCAGATCGAGAAGCTGTCCGACGTCGTCTTCTTCCGCGCACCGCCCGGTCGCGAGACCTACGAGGTCGTGGTCGCGGAGGTGCCGGCAGCCGCCAGGTAAGCCATGCGGAAGCTGTTCGGGATCCCCGTCAGCTCGCTCGCGGAAGTGCTCGCGGTGCTCGTCGTACTCCTGCTCGCAGTCGTGGTGGCGCTCGCGCTGCGGAACCGCGTCTTCTTCCGGCTCGGCGTCCGCAACGCCGGCCGCCGGCGAGGTCGCGCGGCGCTGATCGTCGCCGGGCTGATGCTCGGGACGATGATCATCACCTCCTCGTTCGCGACCGGGGACACGATGAGCTCCTCGGTCCGGGCCTCGGCGATCACGGCGCTCGGCAAGACGGACGAGGTCGTGGGCGCGAAGGGGCTCACCGCTGCGCTCGCGGTCGGGGGCGCCGGGACCGGAACGCGCTTCTTCCCGCAGACCGACGCAGAGCGGGTCGCCGCCGCCGGTCGCAGCTCCGGGCTCGTGCGCGCGGTCGCGCCGGTTCTCGTCTGGGGAGCGGCGGTGCAGGACGCGGGCGGCAGGCAGTTCGAGCCGCAGGTGACGCTCTTCGCCGGCGATCCGGCGACGCTCGCGGCCTTCGGCGCGATGCGAGCGGCCGGGAAGCCGGTGTCGCTGGCGCAACTCGGGCCGCGCGAGGTCTTCCTGAACTCGAAGCTCGCCGACGCGCTCGGCGCGAGAGCCGGCGACACGGTCCGTGTCTTCACCGGCACCGGCCAGGTGCGGGCGCGCGTCCGCGCCGTGGTCGACTACCAGGGCGCGGCGACCTCCGAGTACGGCGTGTTGATGCCGCTGGCGCGCGCCCAGGCGCTGCTCCACAAGCCGGGCCTGGTCGACGGGATATACGTCGCCAACCGCGGCGGCGTCGCTGCGACCGACCGGGTCGTGCGGGCACTGAAGCCGACGGTCGGCGCGCTCGGGCTCGAGACCGACAAGACCAAGCAGAACGCCATCGACCAGGCGGACACCGTCGGCGCGGCATTCGTCTCGTTCTTCACGACGTTCGGCTCGTTCTCGATCGCCGCCGGGATCCTCCTGATCTTCCTCATCTTCGTCATGCTCGCGGCCGAGCGGCGCAGCGAGCTGGGAATCGCGCGCGCGGTCGGCACCCGCCGCGGCCACCTCGTGCAGATGTTCCTCTACGAGGGCGCCGCCTACGATCTGGTGGCGGCCCTGGTCGGCGCCGCGCTCGGCGTCGGCGTCGCCTACGCGATGGTGTTCGCGCTCGGCGGAGTGTTCGCGTCGATCCCGGGCTTCCACCTTGCCTTCGACGTCAGGCCGGCCAGCCTCGTCGCGGCCTACACGATCGGGGTGCTGCTGACCCTCGCCGTGCTCGCGTTCTCCGCCTGGCGGGTGAGCCGGATGAACATCGTCTCCGCGATCCGTGACCTGCCGGACCAGCTCGTGCACACGGGCAGGCGCCGCAAGCTGATCGGCGGGATCGTGATCGTGGCTCTCGGTCTCGCGGTCGCCCGCAGCGGGATCGGCGCCAAGGACGAGATCTCGCTCGGCTTCGGGGTCTCGCTCCTGCTTCTCGGCCTCGCCCGCACGCTCGAGGCGCTCGGCGTCAACCAGCGCGCGGTGCGCACGGGCGCCGGGCTTGCGCTGATCGTCTGGTTCATCGTCCCGTCGATCCACGAGCACCTGTTCGGCGCCATGAAGGTGAACTTCGGGATCTTCATCCTCGGCGGCCTGATGATCGTGATCGGCGCGACCTGGACGATCATGTACAACGCCGACGTCCTCCTCGGCGCGCTCGGCGCCACCTTCGGACGGATTCGCAGGCTCGCGCCGGTCGTGCGGATGTCGATGGCCTACCCGCTGAAGGGCCTCTTCCGCACCGGGGTCACCCTGGCGATGTTCATGCTGGTGACGTTCACGCTCGTCGTGGGCGCGATCACCACCGGCTCGTTCAACAACGCATTCGACAACATCCATGCGTTCGGCGGGGGCTTCGACGTCCACGCCGCTGCGGCCTCCTCGGCGCCGGTGCCGGACATGGCGGCCGCCGTCCGGCGCTCGCAGACCCTTCGTCCGCTGATCAGCGCGGTCGGCGCCAAGTCGACGCTGCCGATCGAGGCGCGTCAGCTCGGCACGAGGCAATCGGCCGAGAACTACGTGGTCGGCGGCCTCGACGACGGCTTCCTCACGCATACGACCTGGGGCTTCGACACCTGGGCGCGCGGCTACCGCTCGCCCGCCGCCGTCTGGCGGGCGCTCCGCACCCACCGCGGGCTCGCCGTCATCGACGCGCTGGCCGTCCCGCGCCGCCAGAACTACGGCTTCAACAGCTCGAACCTCGATTTCCAGCTGACGGGGTTCCAGGTCGAGGACAGGGGCTGGGCGCCCGTGCGGGTCTCCGTCACCGATCCGCAGACCGGCAAGCACACCACCCTGACGGTGATCGGCGTCCTCGCGGACAGCGTCCCGGCCGGCATGACGGGCATCTGGACGTCGCAGGCGACCTTGAGCCCTGTGTTCGGCGACCGAGTGCTCCCGACCAGCTACCTCTTCAAGCTCAGGCCGGGGGTGGACGCGACGACGACCGCGAAGAAGCTGCAGAACGTCTTCATGGCCCACAGCCTGAAGGCGGACTCGATGAAGAAGCTGCTCGACCAGACGATCGGCGGCAATCTCGTCATGGATCGCCTCGTCGAAGGCTTCCTCGCGCTCGGGCTGGTCGTCGGGGTCGCGGCGCTCGGCGTCGTCACCGCCCGCGCCGTCGTCGAGCGGCGCCAGCAGATCGGCGTCCTGCGCGCGATCGGCTTCCAGCGCCGGATGGTGCAGGCCTGCCTGCTCCTCGAGTCGTCCTTCATCGCGCTCACGGCGATCCTCGTCGGCGCCGGCCTCGGCTTGCTCGTCGCGCACAACGTCATCAACTCGTCGGCCGGGACGTATGCGGCTGGCTCCGGCGTGACGCTGAGCATGGTCGTCCCGTGGCTCACCCTCGGCGTGATCTTCGTCAGCGTCTATCTCGTCGCGCTCGCGACGACGCTCATCCCCGCGCGCTTCGCCGCCCGCGTCTATCCCGCCGAGGCGCTCCGCTACCAGTAGGAGCCTACGAAAGGGAGGTGTGGCGATGCCCACACAACTCGAGGAAACCGATCGCAAGGGCGATGCCCCGCTGGTCGTGGTGCCGCCGCTCGAAGACAGGGAAGGCCTGCGCAAGCTCGCACTCGAACGGATCGAGGCGAAGCGGCGCTTCCTGAAGCACGCAATCGGCACCGCCGCCGCGACCGTGCTGCTCGCCGTGATCTGGGCGGTCTCGGAGTACAACAACGCGGGCGGCTGGCCGTCGCACGGCTTCAGCCAGAGCTCCAGCATCCCGCACGTCTGGAACATCTGGATCGTCTATCCCGTGCTCGGCCTCGCTCTGCTCCTCGGCCTGAACGCCTGGTCGACGTTCGGGCGGAGACCCGTCACGGAGACCGAGATCAAGCGAGAGATCGAGAAGCTGACCACGACCCGCTAGACGGACGATTGCCGGCTCTTTCGAGCTCCCTGTGCGTCTAGATGCGTTCGGGAAGACCGAAGCGGCCGGGCAGCGCGGGGTCGGCGAAGAGGGTGATCTCGTCGACCTCGCTGCCGCTCAAGGCGAGGACCATCATGCCC
>DATCYP010000067.1:0-19179 GCA_036526375.1 Gaiellaceae bacterium
CTAGGTCGCAGCTGTCGCGAGCGCGCGGTCGGGCTCGAGCCGAAGCCCTGTCTCGGGGTCGAAGTAGTGGAAGCGCGACGGGTCGACGGCGAGCCGCAGCGCCGCGCCCGGTCGGGCGGCCGTACCTGGATCGACGCGGGCCGTGAACAGCGAGCCCTCGACCGCCGCGAGCGTCGCGTCGTCGTCGCCCGCGGCCGCGCGGACGTCGCTCACCTCGACCCGGGCCGCCGCGACCGAGAAGAGCACGTGCGTATCAGCGCCGAGCTCCTCGACGACCTCCGCGGTCACGTCGAGGCGCGGTAGCGACGGGTCCGCGAAGGCGCTGTCCTCGAAGGCTTCCGGACGAATGCCCGCAATCACACGGCCGGCGGGAGGCGCGCCGGCGGCGGGGAGCGGGATCGTGAAGCCGCCGAAGCGGAGTCGCCCGTCGCCGGTCTCCGCCTCCACGAGGTTCATCGCCGGGGAGCCGATGAACGCCGCGACGAAGAGATTGGCGGGCCGGGCGTACAGCTCTTGTGGCGCATCGACCTGCTGGATCCTGCCGTCGCGCATGACGGCGACTCGCTGTCCGAGCGTCATCGCCTCGATCTGGTCGTGCGTCACGTAGATGGTCGTCGTCGTCAGCCGGCCGTGGAGCGCCGCGAGCTGCGCGCGCATGCTGACGCGGAGCTTCGCATCGAGATTCGAGAGCGGCTCGTCCATGAGGAATGCCTTGGGCTCCCGCACGATCGCGCGTCCCATCGCGACCCGCTGGCGCTGGCCGCCCGACAGCGCCGCGGGGCGGCGGTCGAGCAGCTCGTCGAGGCCGAGAAGCTGCGCCGCACGGGAGACCCGCTCGGCGATCTCGTGCTTCGGCGTCTTGCGCACCTTCAGGCCGTAGCCGAGGTTCTGGCGCACGGTCATGTGCGGGTACAGCGCGTAGCTCTGGAAGACCATGGCGATGTCGCGAGACCGCGGCGGCAGATCGGTCACGTCCTGCTCGCCGATGGCGATCGTCCCGGCGGTGACCTCCTCGAGGCCGGCGATCATGCGCAGGAGGGTCGACTTGCCGCAGCCGGACGGGCCCACGAGAACGAGGAACTCGCCGCTGCCGATCGTGAGCGACACGCCGTCGACGGCCGTCACTCCGCCGGAGAAGACCTTGCTGACGTTGTCGAGGACGATCTCTGCCACGCGAAGGATCGTGGAGTCTATACCGCATCCTGCGATGGAAAGCAATGGCATTGACCACTTGGGCCGCTGTCTCTATAGTCGCCTGCACTGTGGAGATCATCGGAGCCCAGCCGAAGAGGACGAAGCAGAGCGCGGCGAGGCAGCAGGTGCTCGAGCTGATCGAGCGGCTCGGCGTCGGCACCGCGATTCCCTCCGAGCGACAGCTCAGCGCCGATCTGGGCGTCTCTCGCCTGACCGTCCGCGCCGCCCTCGACGACCTCGCGCGCGAGGGCTATCTCGTGCGCCGGCGCGGCAGCGGCACGTACGTCCAGCAGCCGAAGATCGCGCAGCAGCTCACGATGACGTCCTTCAGCGAGGACATGCGCCGCCGCGGCATGACGGCGAGCAGCAAGACGCTCTCCCTCACGCGCCAGCTCGCCGGCCCTCGGCTCGGCCGCTTCCTGAATGTCTCTCCCGGCCAGGAGATCGTGGTCGTCAAGCGGCTGCGGCTCGCCGACGGCGTCTCGATGGCGATCGAGACGCTGCACATCCCGGCCGAGGTCGTGCCGGGCGTCGAGCCGCGCGATCTCGAGGGCTCCTTCTACGAGCTCCTACGCACACGGTACGGAGTCGAGATCGCGACCGCGACACAGACCATCGAGCCGACCGTCACGAACGAGGAAGAGTCCGACGCGCTCGGAGTGCCCCTCCACTCGCCCGCCTTCCTCTTCGAGCGGACGAGCCGCGACGCAGGCGGCCGAACCCTCGAGTTCGTCCATTCGATCTACCGCGGCGACCGGTACCAGATCGTCTCCGAGCTGACGCCCTCGTAAGCCCTCCGTCACCGACCCTTGACAAGAGTGGTCTGGTGTGGGAGATTCCGCCGGTGGCCGATTGGTATAGACCACTCGACGCACCGCTGGACGTCTCCGTCTTCCGGCCACGGACGTTTCGGACGCCCCGCTCGCGCGTCGACGCCTCGAGGGAGATCTAGCATGAGATACCGGGCACTCGCGGTGGTCGCCGCCGCGGTCACGCTCTCGGTCGTCGCCGCGACGGCCACGGCGAGCAGCAACAAGGCGACGGCGCACACGCTCACCGTCTGGCTCCAGGTGGATGCTCAGAACGGCTGGCCGGAGATCGTCGCGGCCGCGAACAACGCGTTCGAGAACTCGCATCCGGGCTGGAGCGTCAACGTCCAGTACCAGCAGTGGACGGATCACCTGCAGAAGTTCGATGCGACCATCGCCGGCAACGACACGCCGGACGTCATCGAGATGGGCAACACCGAGATGACGAAGTACATGGCCGTCGGCGCCTTCGCGAACATCGGCGCCAGCAAGGGTCAGTTCGCCAACTCCGGGAAGTGGCTCGCCGGCCTCAAGGCCTCGGCGACGTTCGACGGAAAGCTCTTCGGCGTTCCCTACTACGCCGGCTCCCGGGTGATCACGTACCGGACCGACCTGTTCAAGAAGGCCGGCTTCAAGAAGCCGCCGAAGAGCCTGGCCCAGTTCCAGAGCGAGCTGGTCAAGGTCGGGAAGATGCAGAAGCGCGTCAAGGGGTTCGCGCCGCTCTACGTCGGCGGCGAGGACTGGTACTCGGCGCTGAGCTTCGTCTTCGACAATGGCGGCTCGATCGCGAAGAAGTCGCACGGAAAGTGGGTCGGGACGCTCTCCTCGAAGAAGTCGATCGCCGGCCTGAAGCGGTTCAAGGCCTTCTTCAAGGCGACGCAGTCGAAGTCGACGGCGACGCTCGACGGCAGCAATCCGTTCCCGTACACCGTCTTCTCGCAGGGTCGGACGGCCGCGAACTACGGGCCCGCCTGGTACACGTGCTGCACCGGCAAGAAGTACGCGAAGGTCGTCGGACAGTTCGTGATGCCGAGCCACACCAAGGGCAAGCCGATGCCCGGCTTCCTCGGCGGCTCGGACCTCGCGGTGCCGGCCCAGAGCAACTCGAAGTCGCAGGCGGTCGCCTGGATCGCCGACTTCACGAGCACCGCGAGCGAGAAGGCGCTCGAGAAGAAGGGCAACATTCCGAACGCGACCAACCTGCTCGGCGCGAGCGTGAACGAGCGCGCCGCGGCGAGGAGCTGGTTCGTACCGCAGGCGAAGCACTGGGTCGACGTCGAGAACGGCAACATCCTCAAGACGATGCTGTCCCAGTTGCTCACGAACCACCTGACGGTCGCGCAGGCCGCGCGAGCAGCAAGCTCGAACATCGCTCAGACCCTCAACGAGTCGTAGGGCTCTCCTGAGCGGGAGCGAACCCACGCTCACAGCCGCCGCCGCGACCCCCCTCGGGGCGTCGCGGCGGCGGCGCCTGTCGCGGCGTCGCCTCGCGGGCGGCACGGTGCCGTATGCCCTCGTCCTCCCGGTCGTTGCGGTGCTGGGGGCGATCCTCGGCTACCCGATCTACAACCTCGTCCGGCTGTCGCTCCAGAAGTACCAGCTGTTCGAGCTGCTCCAGCACCACGGCACCTACGTCGGCCTGCACAACTTCAGCAGTGTCCTTCACGACCACGTCTTCTGGCACACGCTGCTACGGACGGTCGTCTTTACGGCCGTCAACGTCGGAGTGACGATCGTCGGAGGCACCCTGATCGCGCTCCTGCTCGTGCGTGTCTCCACCTGGCTGCGGCTCCTTCTCACCATTGGGCTCGTCCTCGTCTGGGCCATGCCTCAGGTGGTCGCGGTGCAGGTGTGGAGCTGGATGACGAACAGCCAGAACGGCATCCTCAACTACATCCTCACAGAGCTCCACCTCGGCAACTACTTCCAGCACAACTGGTATGAGACGACGCTCTCGCAGTACACGATGGTGACCACGCTGATCGTCTGGGGAGCGCTCCCGTTCGTCGCCATCACCGTTTACGCCGCGCTCTCGCAGGTTCCGCATGAGCTCGTGGAGGCGGCGGAAATCGACGGCGCCCGTGCATGGAGGGTCTTCAAGGATGTGACGTTGCCGGTGCTCATGCCGCTGCTCCTGATCCTCACGAGTCTCTCGATCATCTGGGACTTTGGGGCCTTCACCCAGCCGTATCTCCTGATCGGCCCCGGTCAGCAGGTCCAGTCCAACTACCTGATGAGCACGTACCTCTACGTCGAGGGATACGGGAAGACCGATTTCGGGCGCGGAGCGGCGATCTCTCTCTTGATGCTCGCAATCGTGGCCGCGCTGAGCTTCTTCTATGTGCGGCAGATGCTGCGGGTGGGTGAGGAGGAATGAGGCCCCGTCACCGTCGCCTCGGCTGGAACGCGATCGGGCTTGCGCTCTTCGCGGTGATGATCTTTCCGGTCTTCTGGATGCTTTCGACGGCCCTCAAGAACAATGCCCAGATCAACAGCTTCAACCCGGTCTGGTTTCCAGGGCATCCGACCCTGAACCACTTCCGCGACGCGATCGACCGGCCGGCCTTTTGGACCGATGTGAAGAACAGCGTGATCGTCGTCGTCGCCACCGTCGTGGTCGCGCTCGCGCTCTCGTTCTTGGCGGCACTGGCGCTTGCGAAGTACCGGTTCACCGGGCGCAAGCTCTTCATCGTGCTCGTGATCGGGATCCAGATGCTGCCGCAGGCCGGTCTGATCATCCCTCTCTACGTCGTCCTCGCGAAGCACAACGAGGTGAACAGACTCAGCGGTCTGATCCTCGTCTACCTCACGTTCGCGCTCCCCTTCTGCGTTTGGACACTGCGGGGATTCCTCATCGGGATCCCGAAGGACCTCGAGGAAGCGGCGATGGTCGACGGCTCGACCCGCTTCGGAGCGTTTGTCCGAATTCTGCTTCCGCTCGTGGCGCCCGGCCTCGTCGCGACGTCGGTCTTCGCCTTCATCACGAGCTGGAACGAATTCATCTTCGCGAACACACTGCTCCACGACGACCAGCACCGGACGATCACGGTCTGGCTCTCTCTTCTCTACGGCGGCAACCGCTTCGTCGACTGGGGCGCGATCATGGCCGCCTCGACCCTGATCGCGATCCCGGTGGTGATCTTCTTCCTGCTCGTCCAGCGCCGGATCGCCTTCGGCCTGACCGCGGGGGCCGTGAAGGCATGAGGTGGTCATGACCACTGCGCCTGCCCGTGCGGGCTGCTCGTACTTCGGCGTCAGGATCCCGCGGCACGTGCGCCGGGACATGGCCGACCTCGCAGCGCGCGGCTACACGGGCGTCCTCCACACGTTCTCCGAGAACGACTTCGCCTACTACCGCGACACGATGGCCGAGATCGTGGCGGTCTCGCATGCGGCGGGCCTGACGGTGCAGGCGAGCCCGTGGGGGCTCGGCCGCACGTTCGGCGGCGAGGCCGAGAGCCGCTGGGTCGCCTTCCATCCCGAGGAGTGCCAGGTGCTCGACGACGGACGGCGCGTCGCCGCCGCCTGTCTGAACAGCCCGGCCTACCGCGAGTTCTGCAAGGAGTGGGCGGACTGGGTGCTCGAGTGCGGCGTCGACTCCGTCTTCTGGGACGAGCCCGCCTGGGTCGTGCCGGCGCACGTCGGCGTCGACGACGCCGCGCGCTGGACGTGCCGCTGCGACCGCTGCGCGGAGCGCTTCGGCAGGCCGATCCCGGCCGAGCTGACACCGGAGGTGCGCAGCTTCCGCGAAGGCTCCGTCGTCGACTTCCTCCGCGAGGTAGTCGGACACGTCGGTGCGCGGGGCGGCACGAACACGATCTGTCTCCTGCCCGCGACCGAGGGGACGCAGGGCCTGGCCGACTGGGACGAGGTCGCGGCGATTCCAGGGCTGGCGACGCTCGCGACCGACCCCTACTGGAAGCACTGGGACGAGGCCGCGGGGCCGTTCGTGCGCCGCTTCGCGCGCCTCCTTCGCGAGACCGCCGACCGGCACGGCGTGGGTGCGCAGCTCTGGCTGCCGAGCTTCGGGCTCGACGCCGCGGACATCCCCGAGCTCGAGGACGCCGTCACGGCTGCGCGTGAGGAGGGCGTCGCAGACCTCTGGACGTGGGGCTACGAAGCGTGCCGGCACATGACGAGTCTCGCGACGCCGGACTCGCCGCAGGTTTGGGAGGCGGTGAGCGCGGCGCTCACCGCGCGGCCGCAGGTCGCGACGACCGAGACGGCGCGGCCGGATCTCGCCGATCTGGACCTCCGCTCGACCCGCGACCTCGTGCGGCTCCTCAACGACGAGGACGCCACCGTTCCGGCCGCGGTCGCCGACGCCGGCGATGCGCTCGCCGCAGCCATCGACGCCGTCGTCGAGCGCATGCGCCGAGGCGGCCGTCTCGTCTACGCCGGCGCCGGCACGTCGGGAGCCCTCGCGGCGCTCGACGCGGCCGAGTGCGGCTCCACCTTCGGCTCGCCACCCGGCGAGGTCCTCGCAGTCGTCACCGACCAGGACGCGGACGAGGACGATCGCGCTGCGGCGACGAACGCGTTGCGCGGGCTTTCCCTCCGGCCCACGGATTGCGTCGTCGCCGTCAGCGCGAGCGGTACGACGCCGTTCGTGCTCGCAGCGCTCGAGGTCGCGCGGGAGGTCGGCGCGCTGAGCGTCGCGGTGGCGAGCGTCCCCGGCAGCCCGGCAGCCGCACTGGCCGAGCACGAGGTCACGGCCGACGTGGGCCCAGAGGTGATCGCCGGCTCGACGCGACTGAAGGCCGGCACGGCGCAGAAGCTCGTCCTCAACACCATGTCGACCGTGACGATGATCCGGCTCGGCCGCACGTACGGCGGCCTGATGGTCGGCGTCGCGCCGGGGAACGAAAAGCTCCGCGAGCGTGCGCGCCGCAACGTCGTGCTCGCGAGCGGCGCCTCGGAGGAGCGCGTCGACGAGGCGCTCGAGGCCGCCGCCGGCGATGCGCGCGTCGCGCTCGTCTCCCTTCTGGCCGGCGTCGACGCGGATGCCGCCCGCTCGCGACTCGAGGCCTCCGAAGGATCGGTCCGGAAGGCCGCAGGCGGATGAGGCTGGGAGTCGAAGCTGCGCTCGTCCGCGGCGAGCTCGTCCCGGGTGACGTCGAGGTCGAGGACGGACGCATCGTGGCGGTCGGTCTCGCCCGGGGCCCGCGAGGGAGAGTCGCGATTCCGGGCTTCGTCGACCTGCAGGTCAACGGCTTCGGCGGGGTCGACTTCCTCTCCGCCTCGAGCGAGGACTACCTCCGCGCGGGCGAGGCGCTGCTGCTCGCGGGTGTGACGGCCTACCAGCCTACCTTCATCACGTCGGCGGAGGCGGTGACGACCGAGGCGCTGCGGGCGCTGCCCACGCACGCGTCCGGCCCCCGGATCCTCGGCGCGCACCTCGAAGGGCCGTTCCTCTCTCCCGACCGGCCCGGCACGCACCCGCTCAGCCACCTGCGCGCCCCCGACGTCGCGCTGCTCGACCGGCTGCTCGACGCAGGCGTCGTGACCCAGATGACGCTCGCGCCCGAGCTGCCCGGCGCGGATGCCCTCGTCGAGCGTCTGCGCGAGCGAGGCGTCGCGGTCTCGGCAGGACACACGAACGCGACCGCGACCGAGGCCAACCACGCGTTCGACCTCGGGGTCGGCGGCGTCACGCACGTCTTCAACGCCATGCGCCCCTTCCGCTCCCGCGACCCGGGCATCGCCGGAGCTGCCCTCACGCGCGCCGGCGTCGTCATCGCGATGGTCGTCGACGGCCATCACCTCGCGGACGAGACCGTCCGGCTCGTCTGGGCGTGCGCGGCCGGCCGCGTCGCGCTCGTCACCGACGCGATGGCCGCAGCCGGGGCGGGCGGCAACGGCGGCACCTTCCAGCTCGGCGACGTCGAGGTCGCGGTGGAGCACGGCGCCGCGCCGATGCGAGAGGACGGTACGCTCGCCGGGACCGTGCTGACGATGATCGACGCGGTGCGGAACTTCCACGCCCTCGGAGTGCCGTTCGAGCAGGCGGTGGGCGCTGCGACCGAGGTGCCCGCCCGCTTCCTCGCCCGCGGCGACGTCGGCTTCCTCGAGCCGGGGGCGTCCGCGGATGTCGTCGTCCTCGACGACCGGCTCGAGATCCAGACCGTCCTCTGCTCGGGGCGGAGCGATGTCGTGGCTCGAGACTGAGCTGCGCGAGCAGCCGGAGGCGCTGGCGCGTCTCTTCGAGCGCCAGGCGGATGCGGCGCGGGCGGCCGCACGGCTCTTCCGGCGCCGCGACATCCGCTACCTCCTGATCGCGTCGCGCGGCAGCTCGTCCAACGTCGCGCGCTACGCGCAGTACCTCCTCGGCCGTGCGCACCGCGTGCCGGTGATGTTCGCCACCCCGTCGCTGTACACGATCTACGGCCAGCCGCCGCGTCTCGACGGCGGGCTCGTGATCGGGATCTCGCAGTCCGGCGCGTCCCCGGACGTCGTCGCGGTGCTCGCCGAGGCCCGGGAGCAGGGGCGCCCGACGCTCGCGCTGACCAACGACGTCGCCTCGCCGCTCGCGCAGACGGCCGAGGCCGTGCTGCCGCTCGAGGCGGGCCGGGAGCAGGCGGTCGCCGCGACGAAGACCTACGTCAACTCGCTCGGCGCGGTCGCGCTTCTCTTCGCGGAGCTGGGCCACGACACCGCGGCGAGGGAGGAGCTCGCACGCATCCCGGCGGCGCTGGCCGCGCAGATCGAGCTGTCGCTCACCGAGACGCCGACGCTCGAGGAGTACCGCGACGCAGTGGGGCTGACCGTCGTCGCGCGCGGTGTCAACTACGGGACGGGCTTCGAGATCGCGCTCAAGATCCGCGAGCTCTCGGGCCTGATCACCGAGGCGTACTCGCCCGCCGACCTGATGCACGGCCCGATCGCGGCCATCCAGCCGGGCTGGCCGGTCGTCGTCGTCGCGCCGAGCGGGCCCGCGCGACCGAGCGTCGAGGAGATCGTGCCGCCGCTCCGCGCGCGCGGGGCGCGGCTCGTCGCCGTCTCCGACGTGCGCGCGGTCCTGCGCCGGGCACAGACCAAGCTCGTGCTCGCGCCGGGAGTGCCGGAGTGGCTGAGTCCGCTGACGGCCGTGGTGCCGGGTCAGGTGGCGGCGATGCGCCTGACGACCCTTCGGGGCCTGAACCTCGACAGTCCGGCCGGGCTCCACAAGGTGACGCTGACCCGGTAGCCGCGGAGAGAAAGGCGGAGCGGCCGCGCCTGCAATGGCTGCGGCCGCTCCGTTGCCACAGATCGTGGCGGCGCTATCGACCCGGTGCTAGTGCCGGGACTGGTCGATGATGTGCAGCGCCTTCGCCATGGTGGGCAGCACCGTCGCGGCGTCGGTTCCTGCTCCCAGCCGCAGCGGGCCCTTGAACTTCAGGATGCCCTTCGCGCCGTCGGTGATCGACTTGGCGCCGTTCTTCATCGTCACGCGCGTCTGCATCGACGTCGCGAACGTGAGGGTCTGACCCTTCAGCGCCCTGGCGTGGTAGTTCGAATGCTTGACCGTGATCGAGATCGAGCCGGGGGCGTCCGCAGTCGCGGCTGTGTAGCTCGACAGGGTCCCCTTGAGGACGTACATGACCTTCGGGTTGGACTTGCCGTGGGTGCCGGGCGACTTCGCGAGCGCAACGCTCGTCGGAAGCGCCAGGGCCACCACCAGGAAGACGATTGCCTTCTTCATTTCCGCGTTTCTCCTTACTGGGGTCCGCATTACGTTCGTCCGCACGAATCGTGCTCGCAGCATGTCAGCGCCGACACCGAGTTTCGTAAGGCCGACGTAAAGCGCCGCCCGGCGCGCTGCCCGCCGATTTCGCGCCTGCGGCTGGGGGTAGGTGCGTTCGGTCCTGCCCAGTCGTCGGGCTGTCCCATTCACATCTTTCTCACATGAATCGCCAGTTCGCCGACCGTACGCTGCCCGGATGAACCGGCTCCGATTGCTCGGGCGAGGCGCCGATCGCACGCGCAGGGAGGAGCTCGGTTCGCTGTTCGTCCTCTCCTTGCCGCGCTCGCTCTCGAGCCTGCTCTACGTCGCGGCGGCCCGCGCGATCGGGCTCGCGGAGCCCGCATGGACGAGCGACGGCGAGATCCTCAACCGGGACCGTGTGCCCCGGCGGCTGCAGAGCCTCGCCCCGGCCGACGAGCGCTTCACGCTGCTCGGGTCGGCACCGGACGTGTTCGCCGGCATGACGAGCTACCTCGACCGCAGGGCGCTGCGCCGCGGGTTCGCGTACAAGGACGTCGTCCAGCCGTTCGTGATCGGCGGCTGGGAAGGGCTCGGCGAGTTCAGGGTCCTCAAGGTGCGCCGGAACGTCACGGAGGTCGCCTACACGATGCTGAAGCGGCAGTGGCTCTATCCCGCGCACGCCGCGAGCGTGTTCGAGGCGCATCCGTGGGCGCTCGTGGAGGGACTCGTCCGCGCCGAGGCCGTGCTCGACGCACTGCCGGGCGAGACGGTGGAGTACTCCGAAGCGGTGCTCGACCACCGGCCCCTCGCGCTCGCACTCGGCCGGCTCTACCCGGATGAGCCCCTCGCAGCGCCGAGCTACATCGATCGCGGCTTCGCCCGCACACGCCGGCGCCTGGAGGCCGAGCGGCGCGGCTCGCTCGTCTTCCGGCGGCTCGAATGGATCGTCTCCGCGGTCCGGGAGCGGCTCCGCTTCGACGACCCGCGCGAGGAGATCGTCGAGGCGCTTCCCTAGCTCGAGATCGCCGCCGACGGCCGGAGCCGGAACGCGAGCAGCGCGACGGCGCCGACCACGAGCGTCGGGACGATCACGAGCGCGCGGTAGAGGAGGACGGCGGCCACGATGTGCGCGTGCGGGCCGCCGAAGCCGACGAGCGTCCCGATCATCCCCAGCTCGACGAAGCCGATCCCGCCCGGAGTGAGCGGCAGCGAGCTGATCACGCGTCCGATCGCCCACGCGAGGAAGGACTCGCTCGGGGAGACGCTTGCGACCGAGACGCCGACCGCCCGCAGCGAGAGGTCGAAGATGAGATAGGCGGTGAGCTGGTTGCCGAGCGTGGCCGCCGTCAGCACCGGCCAGCGACGGCGAAGGTGGGAAAGCCGCTCCTCCCGCACGCGGACGAGCGACTCGCCGCTCCAGGCCGGCGGGGTTCTCCGCAGCACGCGCGCGACGCGCCCCGCGACGCGGGCGGCGAAGTCGCCGAGGCGGAGCGCGGTGGAGCGGCTGCGGAGCGCTGCGACGGCGAGGACCACGAGCACCGCAGCCGCCGCGCCGCTCGCCCCGGCGATTGCGAGGGACGACGTCGAGAGATTGCCGCTGCCGAGGACCAGCACGGCGCCGGCGAGCGGGTAGAGGAAGATCACCACCTGGCTCCAGATGCCGGTCAGCGCGACGGCGAAGCCGGCTGCGCCGGCCGGCACGCGCAGCCGCCGCAGCAGTCCGAACGAGAGGGCCATGCCGAGCGGTGCGCCGCCGGGAAGGACGAGGGTGAGAGCCGTCGAGGCCTGCGTGAAGCCGAGGGCACCGAGCCACGAGAGCTGCGGCAGGAGCGCACGCCAGGGGAACGCGCTCGTGAGGACGTCGACCGCAGCCGCCCCCGCGAGCCCGGCCGCCCACGGCGCGGACACCGTCCCGAGATGCTTCGCGACGCTTCCATAGCTCGCGATCCGCGGGACGACCTCGACGTAGACCACGGCGACGACCGCGATACCGAGCGCGCTGCGAAGAACGGCCCGGCGGGAGCGCCGCATGAGGCGCAGCGTACGTAGTGCGGGCGGAGGAACGCCTGGATCCTCCGCCCGGTGGGTCGTCCCTTGCTCACCCGTCGAGGAGCTGGCTACCCGTCCGCCATACGGTCGAAACGGCTAGCCTCAGCGCGATGCGCGTCCTGATCACGGGTGGAGCCGGGTTCATCGGCTCGCACCTGGCCGACCGGCTGCTCGCCGACGGGCACGACGTGCGGGCGCTCGACAACCTCGACGAGCAGGTGCACGGCGGCAAGGAGCGGCCCGACTATCTCGACCCGGCCGTCGAGCTCCAGGTGGGAGACGTTCGCGATCACGCCGCCGTCGGGCGCGCGCTCGACGGGATCGACGCCGTCTACCACTTCGCGGCCGCGGTCGGCGTCGGCCAGTCGATGTACGAGATCGAGCGGTACACCTCGGTCAACGCGATCGGGGCCGCGGTCGTCCTTGAGGAGGTCGTCGACCGGCGCGATGCGATCCGCAAGCTCGTCGTCGCCTCGTCGATGTCGATCTACGGCGAGGGCCAGTACCGGAATCCACGCACGGGCGAGTCGGGGATCGCGCCGGGGCTGCGGCCCGAGACCCAGCTCGCGGCGAAGCAGTGGGAGCTGCTCGGCGACGACGGCGGGCCGCTCGAGCCGGAGCCGACCGCCGAGACGAAGTCGCTGCGCCCGACCTCGGTCTACGCCGTGAACAAGCGCGACCACGAGGAGCTGTTCCTCTCCGTCGGCGCCGCGTACGGCATCCCGGCCGTCGCTCTTCGCTTCTTCAACGTCTACGGCGAGCGGCAGGCGCTCTCGAATCCGTACACCGGGGTGGCGGCGATCTTCTCCTCGCGCCTGCTCAACGACCGGGCGCCTCTCGTCTTCGAGGACGGCGCCCAGACTCGCGACTTCATCGACGTCCACGACCTCGTGCGCGGCTGTGCGCTCGCGCTGACGACGGACGCAGCGGACGGCAGCACGGTGAACCTCGGCACCGGACGGGCCACGTCGATCGTCGAGGTCGCCCGCACGATCGCCGCGGGGCTCGACAAGGCGATCGAGCCGGAGATCGTCGAGCAGTACCGCGCCGGCGACATCCGGCACTGCTTCGCCGACACGCGGCTGGCCGAGGAGCTGCTCGGGTTCCGCTCGCAGATCGCGTTCGAGGACGGGATGCGCGACCTGCTCGCCTGGCTCGAGGGGCAGGAGGCGGTGGACGCCGTGGACTCCGCGCGCGAGGCGCTCGTCGCGCGCGGCCTCGCGCGCTAGCTCTTGCGCGACGTCTCCGTCTCGCTCGTCAACACGAACTCGCGCGAGCTCCTGCTGGCGTGCCTGGAGTCGCTGGCGGGCTCGGAGGTCGAGATCGTCGTCCTCGACAACGCGTCGGAGGACGGGTCGGCGACTGCGGTGCGCGAGCGCTTTCCCGCCGTGCGCGTGATCGAGCAGCGGCGCCGGGCCGGCTTCGGGGCCAACCACAACACGGTCATCCGCGCCACGACGGGCCGCTACGTCTTCGTCCTCAACGAGGACACGACGAGCGAGGACTGGGGGTTCGAGCGTATGGTCGCGCATCTCGACGCGAACCCGCGCGTCGCCGCGCTCGCGCCGCGGCTCGTCTATCCCGACGGCCGGCCCCAGGCCTCTGCGTGGCGCTTCCCGTCGCCGGCGACCTCGGCGCTGGGCCTGTTCACGCTGGGCCGCGCCGGCATCCTCCAGTCGGGAGGCACCGAGACGCGCGACGTCGACTGGGCGATGGCCGCCGCTCTCCTCCTGCGCCGCGACGCGCTCGACGAGGTCGGGTCGTTCGACGAGGAGTTCTTCATCTACTCCGAGGAGACGGACCTTGCGCGCCGCCTGCGCACGGCCGGCTGGCGGACGCAGTACTTCCCGCAGGTGACGGTCGTCCACCACGAGTCGCAGTTCAGCGCCGGGATCCCCGAGCGGCGGATCAACGAGATGTGGCGTGGCCGCCACCGGTACTGGCGGAAGCACCACTCCGCGGCGGGCGCCCGCGTTGCGGCGCTCTGCACGGGCGCGCAGTACGCGGCGCGCGCTCTCCTCAAGGGCCGCGACCGCGACTTCGCCGGGCGGATGCGGCTCCACGCGCGCGACGCGCTCCGGGTGCGCGGCCCCGGGCTGCGCGAGCTCGCCCAGGACTGGAATCGGGAGCACGCGGGCGAGGGCTAGCGCACGCTCGTGCGATCGGGCACACTCTCCACGAAATCCATGCGGCTCGGGGGGTCCGTGACGGCGGCACAGCGAACGAGGGCGAGCAGGTCCGAGGCAATCCGGGCGTCCCGCGCGCACCGGCCGCCGCACCTTGCGGGCGGGACGTGGCGCAGCCGCGTCCGTCATCGACCGGACCCGGGCGGCGGCGCCGGTGGAGGACGGTCCGAGGAGTCGGCGCCGCTCGTGCTCCTCGTCGACGACGAGCGGGCGATCCGCACGATCTGCCGCGTCAACCTCGAAGGCGACGGCCTCGCGGTCAGCGAGGCGTCGGACGGCGGCGAGGCGCTCGAGGAGGTCAGGCGGGAGCGGCCGTCGCTCGTCCTGCTCGACGTGATGATGCCGTCGGTCGACGGGTGGACAGTCGCGGAGGAGCTGGCCGCGGACGACGAGACGCGCGACATCCCGGTGGTCTTCCTGTCGGCGCGGGCGGCGTACGAGGATCGCCTGCGCGCCCAGGAGCTCGGCGCGGTCGGCTACGTCGTGAAGCCGTTCGACCCGCTCGAGCTCGGCGGCATCGTGCGAGACGTGCTCGAGCGCGTCGCCAGAGGAGAGCGTGAGCAACTCAATCGCGAGCTCTCGGGGCCCGAGTGATCGCGGACGCGGCGCCCCAGGGACACCCACGGGCGGCCCGGTGGCCGCGTCCCGTGATGCGCTACGGCGTGGCGGCGCTGGTCGCGCTCGGCGCCCCGGGCCTCGTCACGCTGCTCGCGTTCACGAGCGTCCACTCCGTCGTCCCGGCGCTGCTCTACACCGTTACGATCATCCTCGCCACGGCCGCCGGCGGCCGGCTCGGGGGCCTCACGGCGGTGGCCGCCTCCGCGTATCCGTTCTTCCACTTCTTCGCCTCGCGGTACGACCGCAACGAGATCAACGGCGAGGGCGCGACCGCGCTTGCGGTCTTCGTCCTCGCGGCGGTGTTCGGGAGCGAGGTGCTGCGGCGCGAGCGCGCGGCGCGCGAGCGGGCCGAACGCGCGGTGGGCGAGAGCGCGAGCGCGCTCGATGCGGCGAACAGGCTGCAGCACGTCGCCGACGCGCTCGCGACGGCCCGCACCCCGCAGGAGGTCCTCGACGCGGTCCTCACGGAGGGCGTGCGTGCCGCCGAGGCGCGCGGCGGGCTGATCGCGACGCTGAGCGAGGACGGCGAGTGGCTCGAGGTGATCGCGTCGCGCGGCTACGACGAGAGGTGGATCGACCCGTTCCGCCGCTTCCCGGTGCAGGGCGCCTACCCGCTGTCCGAGGCGGTGCGGACGGGGCAGGGCGTCTTCATCCGGTCGGAGGCCGAGCGGGACGAGCGCTATCCGGAGCTGGTCGGACGCTCGCAGCCCGGCCACGGGCTCGTCTGCGTCCCGCTCGTCGGCGAGCGCGGAGCGATCGGCGGGCTCGTCTTCTCCTTCCCGACCGACCAGGACTTCCCGCCCGACCGCCGCGCGCTGAAGATCGCGCTGGGGCGCCAGGCCGCGCTCGCGCTCGAGCGCGCCCGGTTCTCCGCGGCCGAGCAGGCGCTGCGGGAGCGGCTCTCCTTCCTCGCCGAGGCGACCGAGCTGCTCACCTCCTCGCTCGAGCTGGAGCGAACGCTCCAGCGGCTGACCGAGCTCGCGGTGCCGCAGCTCGCCGACTGGTGCGCGATCTCCATGCTCGTCGAGGAGACGGGAGAGATCGAGCAGCTCGTCGTCGCGCATCAGGATCCCGAGCGCAGGCGCTGGGCGGAAGACATGCGCACACGCTCGCGCACGATCCACGTCGACGACGAGTTCGACCTCACGGCCCAGGTGATCCGCACCGCCGAGCCGGTCTTCCTCCGCGAGGTGCCCCAGGAGCTGCTGGACGAGGCCGCGAAGCGGGATCCCAACGCCGCGGAGGCGCTCCGTGAGATCTCGATCCGGAGCGCGATCACGCTGCCGCTGCGGGCCGGTGAGCGGACGTTCGGCGCGCTCACGCTCGTCGCGGAGTCCAGGGAGCTCGACGACTCCGACTTCGACCTCGCGCAGGAGCTCGGGGCGCGGGCGGCGATCGCGGTCGAGAACGCGCGGCTCTACCGGGAAGCCGAGCGCCGGGCCGAGGCTGCGCTCGCTCTCGCCTACGTCGGCGACGGCGTGATCCTGCTCGACCGCGACGGACGCGTCCGCTTCTGGAACTCCGCCGCCGTCGCGATCACCGGCGTCCGCGAGGCGGACGCGGTGGGACGGCATCCGGCCGACGTCCTGCCGGCGTGGGAGGAGCTGACGCAACTCGCGGAGCTCGCCGATGCGGCGACGCCCGCCCTGGCGCGCTCGGTGACGGTTCCGATCGAGACCGCCTCGGGCGACCGCTGGGTGGCGGTCACCGGCGTGGCATTCGACGAGGGCGTCGTCTACGCGCTGCGCGACGTCAGCGACGAGCAGGCGTTCGAGCGGGCGCGGAGCGACTTCGTGGCGACCGCGTCCCACGAGCTGCGGACTCCGCTCGCCGCGGTCTACGGGGCCGCGCGCACGCTGCGGCGCACCGACATCGAGATCCCGGAGGAGCAGCGCGACCGCTTCCTCGACATCATCGTGAGCGAGACGGAACGGCTGACCGCGATCGTCTCCCAGATCCTCCTCGCCGGCCAGCTCGAGGAGGGGCGGGTGGACGTGGCGACTACCGCGACCGACCTGAGCCCGCTCGTCGAGAGCGTGCTCGAGTCTGCTCGCCTCCGGGCGCCCGAGCAGATCGAGCTGCGACTCGAGCAGAACGGCTCTCGGGCCGTTGCGCTCGCCGACGAGGACAAGCTGCGGCAGGTGCTCGTCAACCTGCTTGACAACGCCATCAAGTACTCGCCGGACGGCGGCGACGTCGCGGTGGAGCTCGCCGGCGGGCGCGGGCGCGTGCTGCTGACGGTTCGGGACCGCGGGCTCGGCATTCCGCCGGGCGAGCAGGAGCGGATCTTCGAGAAGTTCTACCGCCTCGATCCCGCCCTCACGCGGGGCGTCGGCGGCAGCGGCCTCGGCCTCTTCATCTCGCGCGAGCTCGTCTCCCGGATGGGCGGCAGCCTCTCGGTGCGGTCGCAGCCCGGCGAGGGTGCCGCGTTCGTGGTCGATCTGCCGGCCGCTTAGCGGCCTCTCACATCGAAGGGCAAACTTAGAGCCGAAATGCTCGTACTCGTTGTCGACGACGACCGCGCCGTGCGCGAGGCGCTCGAGCGGGCGCTGCAGCTGCACGGCTACGAGGTCGCGCTCGCGTCCGACGGAGACACGGCCCTCTCGGCCGTCGACACGCGCACGCCGGACGCGCTCGTCCTCGACGTGATGATGCCGGGGCTCGACGGCCTCGACGTGACGCGCCGGCTGCGCCGGCAGGGGAATCGCGTCCCGATCCTCCTCCTCACCGCCCGCGACGCCGTCGGCGACCGGGTGGAGGGGCTGGACGCGGGCGCCGACGACTACCTGCCGAAGCCGTACGACCTCGACGAGCTCCTCGCCCGCCTGCGGGCGCTCCTGCGGCGCTCGAAGCCGGAGGAGCCGGGCGCGGTGCTCCGCTTCGGCGACCTGACCCTCGATCTCGGGTCGATGGACGCGCGCCGCGGCGGGCGGCGCTTCGAGCTGACGACGACGGAGGCGCACCTGCTCGAGCTGTTCATGCGCAACCCCCGCCAGGTGCTGCCGCGCTCGCTCATCTACGAGCGCGTGTGGGGCTACGACTTCAGCCACTCGTCCAACGCGCTCGACGTCTACGTCGGCTATCTCCGGCGCAAGACGGAGGCCGAGGACGAGCCGCGCCTCATCCACACCGTCCGCGGCACCGGCTACGTGCTGCGCGAGCCGTGACCCTCCGCACCCGCCTCACCCTCGTGGCTGCGGGGGTCGTCGCCGTCGTCGTCGCGCTCGCGTGCGCCACGACGTACTTCGTCATGCGGCATGAGCTGCAGTCCCAGCTCGACGGCTCGCTGCGTGGTGAGGCGCGGGTGATTCAGGACAATCCGCGAAGCAGTTTGCGTCCGGGCGAGGAGTTCGGCGGCAACCTCGTTAACGTCATCGACGCCGCCGGTAACGAGGTCAACGGGTCGGTTGGACTGCATCTCGCGGTCGATCGTCAGGTGCTCGGTGTCGCGAACGGACGCCGAAGAGCTTTCTACCGCGATATCACGCTGACGGTCCAGAGCACCGGAATCGCGTACCGGATGCGAGAGCTCGTGGCCCCGCTGCCGGCGCCATTTGGGGCCGTGCTCGTCGTCCGGAACATGGCGGAAATGGATCGCGCGCTCGACCGGTTGCGTTTGATTCTTGTTCTCGTTTCACTGGGTGGGATCGCGATCGCAGCCGCGGCGGGAGCCCTCGTCTCCGGCGCGACCCTGGCGCCGGTCCGTCGCCTGACCGCCGCCGCCGAGCGCATCGCCGAGACCGGCGAGCCGAGCGAGCGCGTCCCGGAGGGAGGTCGCGACGAGCTCGCGAGCCTCGGCGCGTCGTTCAACACGATGCTCGCCTCGCTCGAGGAATCGCTCGACACGCAGCGGCGCTTCGTCGCCGACGCCTCTCACGAGCTTCGCACGCCGCTGACGAGCCTCCAGACGAACATCGACGTCCTCCGGGGCGACGTCGAGCTGTCGCCGGACCAGAGGCGGAGACTGCTCGACGACCTCCACCGCGAGTCGCAGGAGATGCGCGCGCTCATCGGCGGGCTGCTCGAGCTGGCGCGCGGCGGCGCGCAGGTCGAGAAGTCGGAGTTCCAGTTCGACGAGCTCGTCGAGGACGTCCTCGAGCGGGCGCGCACCCGGTTCCCGGAGGTCTCGTGGGAGACCGACGGCCTCGAGCCGACCGTGGTCGACGGCTATCACGACCGGATGGAGCGCGCGGTCTGGAACCTGCTCGAGAACGCGGGCAAGTGGAGCGGCGACGGCGGATCGGTCGAGGTGTCCCTCGCCGGCGGCGAGCTGCGGGTGCGCGACCACGGGCCAGGGTTCGCCGAGGAGGACCGGCCGCTCGTCTTCGACCGCTTCTACCGCTCGGCCGCGGCGCGGTCGATGCCCGGAGCCGGGCTCGGTCTCGCGATCGTGCGCGAGGTCGCCGAGGCGCACGGGGGCACGGTCGAGGCGGAGAACGCCGGAGGAGGGGGCGCGCTCGTGCGCCTCAGCCTCGACGGAGCGGCTCGCCCGGGCTCCAGCGGAAACTCTTAACGCGCTCTTAGAAGCTTTTCATCATCCCGTGATTCGATGCGCAGTGCATCGAACCCCTCCCGGCTCGCCCGCTTCGGCGGGCCGCGGCCAGCCCGGTCCGGCGTCTTCCCGGATCCCCTGCGGTGA
>DATCYP010000068.1:0-51779 GCA_036526375.1 Gaiellaceae bacterium
CGTCTCCCACGCGGGCATCCCCTGGTTGCTGTGGGGAGTACTAGTACTTGGCGGGTCCGGAAAATTCAACCCCGTCTCGACGAGAGTGGCCCGCGGAGGAGTGTCTTGGCAGACTGAGACGCGATGCCCGTCTCGGCGCTGGAGGCGATGGGGGCGGATGTCGAGGACGCGCTCGAGCACGTCACCGCGCGGCGAGCTCGCGTTGCCCGCAGCGGCGAATTGACGCAGCTGCGTCAAGCCGCACCGGGCCTCGCGAAGCCAACCTGGACGCGTGGACGATTTCGAACTCGAGTTCAGCGACGTCGTTCTCTTCGAGCTCCCGCGCTTCGAGGAGGCCGAGGCCTTTCGCGCCCGCTTCCGGCCGCGCCGGCCGGGTTGGACGCACGACGACGAGCAGGTCTGGCTCTTCGCGGTCGACCTGAGCGAGACGCCTGACGACCTGGCGGTTCTCCTCCGCGAGGCTCAGGACCTGCTGGCCGAGCGCGGCGCGCCGGCGGTCTGCTTCCTCCTCGACGGCCGGCTGTACGAGCTCGAGCCCGCCGAGCCCGAGTACGAGCGCACCGCCAAGAGCGGCCGCGCCGCCTGATCAGGGCTCCCCTCCTCCTGCGCGAGGCGCAGGACCTGCTCGCCGACCGCGGGCTGTCCGCGATCCGGCTCGTCCTCGACAGCCGGATCGACGTCCTCGAGGCGTCTCAGGCCCGGGCGGCGGAGCCGGCGAGCCGTTCCCCGACGACCTCCTCCGCCGCCTCCTCGGCGAGCGCGTGGCCGGTCACGGCCGCGAGGAAGTCAGCCCGCTCGAGCGCGTAGAGCCGCGTCGCCGTCGCCGCCGTCACGGTCGCCGTCCGCGGCACGTCGCGCAGGAGCGCGATCTCGCCGAAGTACTCGCCCGCGCCACTCTCCTTCTCGCCGCTCTCGAGCGCGATCCGGACGCTGCCGGAGTCGACGATGTAGAAGCGGTCGCCGACCTCGCCCGCGCGGAGGACGGTCGCCTCGGCAGGAACGTCGATCGGGACGAGCCGCGCGGCAAGCCGCTCCTTCGCGGCGAGCGACAGCGGCGCGAACATCGGCACGTCGTCCACGAGGTCCTGCTGCCTCGTCGGCACCGAGTCCGCGTCGAGCGCCCGCATGCGGCGATAGCCCGCGATCGTGAGCACCGGCAGCAGGAAGCCGACGAGCACGAACGCCGTGCGGGCGCCCAGCTCCCGGACGAGCAGCGGCGTGGCGATCGACCCGAGGGCGAGCGCTCCCATCGCAGCGCCCCAGATCAGGCCGAGCACGCCGCTGAGCGCATCGTCGCGGATCGCCCGCTGCAGCAGCGTGAACCCCGCGACGTCCTCGATGCTGTTGGAGGCGCCGACGACCGCGAGCAGCACGAAGGCGCCGATCAGCTGCGGGCTCGGGGCGATGAGCACGATCGGCAGGCCCCAGCCCAGGAGCGAGAGAGCGAACACCCGTGCGAGGCGGCTGCCGTGGATCGTGGAGGACACGATCGCGCCGATCACTCCGCCGGCTCCGATTGCCGCCGTGAGGACGCCGACTGTGCCGCCCGAGCCCTCGAGCAGCCGGAAGGCCGCGACGACGATGAGCACGTTCAGGCAGCCGCGGACGAACGCCTGGGCGACCATCAGCACCACCACGACCGGAGCGCCCGGATGCTGGACCACGGTGCGCCAGGCCGGGCCGGCACGCCCACGCGCGGCCGCCCGCCCCGTCGTCGGGCCATCCGTGCCGACGAGGAGGATCAGGCCGACGCCGACGGCCATGGCGCCGGCCGCGGCAGCGAAGGTGACGCCGACCCTGGCCTGCTCGACGAGCACCCCCGCGACGAGCGGTCCGACCAGCGTCCCCAGGCTCTCGACGATGGACGTTGCGGCATTCGACGCGACGAGCTCCTCCGGTGTCCGCGTCAGGGACGGGAGCAGTGCCTGGAGCGTCGGCCTGATCAGCGTCGAGGAGATCCCGAAGAACGCTGCGCCCGCGAACACTCCGCTCTCCGAGCCGGCGAAGGCCGCGAACGCCGATCCCGCGAGGGCCGCCACGCCCAGAAGGGCCGCACCGAGAAGGAGACGCTCGCGGGGCATCCGGTCGCCGAGCGACGCCGCGCTCGGCGCGACGACGCCGGCCGGCAACAGCCGGACCAGTCCGGCGAGCCCGACAGCCGAGGCGCCGCCGACGTCGTACGCGAACACGCCGAGCGCCACGAAGTACGCCCACTCTGCGGTGATCGCAGTCCCCCAGGCGAGCTCGATCCGCCGGACGTCCGGGTTCCTGCCGGCGAGCGCGGCAGCGGCGAACCGGTTCCGGAGGGCTGACACATGACGATTGAACGCCTCCGTCCACGGCTTGGCAAGCGGTTGAACCGGCGCGCGGAATCGCCTAGCCTCCCTGCAGGCGTCGATCGACCTCCAGGGGGTTACTTTGAACACGTATCACTACGTCTTGTACGTCCATCTGCTCTCGCTCTTCGTCGGCATCGGAGCGGGATCGGTGCTGCTCGTGTGCCTCTTCCAGCTGCGCGCCGCACGCACGGTCGAGCAGGCTGCGCCGTGGGGGATGCTGGTCGGCAAGGTCGGGAAGCTCTTCCCGGTCGCGATCGTCGGTCTCTTCGGCACCGGCGCCTACATGACCGCGGAGACGACGTTCCCGTGGGGGTGGAGCACGCGCTGGATCGACGTCGGGATCGCCGCCCTGGTCGTGCTCCTGGCCCAGGGTGGGGGCATCGCCGAGCGCACGGGGCACAAGCTCGCAGCGGCGCTGCAGGCCAACGGCCCCGGCGCGCTCGGCCCGGAGGCGCGGCGGATGGCGCTCCATCCCGGCCTCTGGGTGGTCGAGTTCTCGAACCTCGGGATCGTCTTCGGGGTCGTTTGGACCATGACCCAGAAGCCGGGCCTGGGCGGATCGCTCGCCGCCGTGCTCGTCGGCTACGCGGTCGGCGCGGTGGCGGCGCTGCTCGTGACGCGGTCGGCCGGGGAAGAGCTCGCCCCCGCCGGCGAGCCCACCGTCTAGCGCGGACAGCCGACGGCGTCCTGCCCCGCGGCGAAGATTCGCCGGTGGGGATCGCGGACGTGGTCCAGCGCCTGAAGGCGATCGACGAGTCGGCGCCTCGCTCGGACGGCGTCGCCTGCTTCGCCCGCCTCTACCTCGCGGTGACCGAGGGCGTCGGCGCTGATCTGACGAGCCGGGGCTTCGCCGACCCACGCTTCCTCGAGACGCTCGACGTCCACTTCGCGGAGCTGTTCTTCGCGGCGCTCGACGCGTACGGGCGCGACCCCGCGAGCACGCCGTCGGCCTGGGCTCCCCTGTTCACGCAGCGATCGCGCCGCGGCATCGCGCCGCTGCAGTTCGCGCTCGCGGGGATGAACGCCCACATCAACCGCGATCTGCCGGTGGCGCTCGTCACGACGTGCCGCGAGCTCGGGCTCGATCTCCGCGAGGGATCCCGGGAGCACGCCGACTTCGAGCGGGTGGACGCTCTGCTCGCCGAGGTCGAGCGGCAGGTGAAGAGCGCCTATCTGACCGGCTGGCTCGCCTGGGTCGACCGGCTCGTCCATCGCTTCCATCGCATCGACGACGTGGTGGCGATGTGGGACGTCGATCGCGCGCGCGACGCGGCGTGGACGAACGCGCAGGCGCTCTGGGCGCTCGGCGACGAGCCGCCGCTGGCGGGCGACTACCTGGTCGCGCTCGACCGCATGGTCGGCTTTGCGAGCCGGGGCCTGCTCATTCCCGCGGACTCGTGGTTGCTCGAGCTCGGTCGCGTATTGTCGTTCTGAGGAGGGTGCGTCGTGGGCCTGGACGCCGCGTATCGAAAGCTGACGGGAGCGGGAGGCAGGCTGTTCGCCGACCCGCAGCCCGCGCCGGACGAGGTTTCGTTCCAGATCGACAACACGAGCGCGGCGTACTACGACAGCGTCTACTACAAGCTGCACCGGAAGGATCTGCAGCCGATCCCGGCGCCGCGGGTTCCGGAACCCCGGGTCGACCTCGCCGACGTGCTCGAGGCGGAGTTCGTCGCGGCGATCACGGCCGCGGAGAAGATCAGCTTCCACGCGGTCGGCGACACGGGGGCGGCGAAGGTGAACAGCTTCCAGACCGCGGCGCAGGCGGTCGAGCACGAGGCGAGCGTCGCCGACGCGATGGTCAGGGACGTCCAGGCGGGAGGCGCGACCGGGCCCGCGTTCTTCTTCCACCTCGGCGACGTCGTCTACAACTTCGGCGAGGGGCAGTACTACTACGACCAGTTCTACGAGCCCTTCCGCGCCTACGACCGGCCGATCTTCGCCATCCCGGGGAATCACGACGGGATGGTCTTCGGCGACCAGCCCGACCTGCCCCAGGTCAAGACGCTGACCGCCTTCCTGCGCAACTTCTGCGCCGAGAGCCCGGGGCCGTCGCCCGACGCGGGGAGCGTCGTCCGCTACACGATGGACCAGCCCGGCGTCTACTTCACGCTCGACGCCCCGTTCGTGTCGATCGTCGGGCTGTACACGAACGTGCTGGAGAGCCCCGGCGTCATCTCCAGTCAGAACAACCGCTATCCGGTTCTCGCCGGCGACGAGCAGCTGCACTTCCTCGAGGCCGAGCTGGCCCGGCTCGCCCCCGACCGCAAGGCCGGCAACCGTGCGGTGATCGTCGCCTGCCATCATCCTCCCGCCTCGGTCGACGCGGGACACGGCGGCGGCAGCGGCCTCGCGCGCGACATCGACACCGCCTCGCGCGCGGCCGGGTTCTGGCCGGACGTCGTCCTCTCCGGGCACGCCCACCTCTACCAGCGCTTCACCCGGCGCGTCGACGGGCGCGAGATCCCGTACATCGTCGCCGGCTCCGGCGGCTTCGCCGCCACGCAGCCGGTCGGGGGGCTTCCGGCCGCGCCGGTCACGGTCGGCGAGTACACCCTCGACAAGCCGCCGATCGTCGAGTTCGGCTACCTCACCGTCACCGTCGACATGACCGGCCGGGATCACCACCTCACCGTCACGTTCCACGACCGCACCAACACCCGCGTCCACGACACCACCCACCTCAACCTGAAGACCGGCAAGATCCTCGCCCGCTGAGGGCTTGACACACGGCCGGGCCGGTGGGACGGTTGGCGTGCCGGCTCAGGGATGACGGTTGCCCAGTACGTCCCCTGCGGCCCTTCGGCCGGTCGACGGGATTGGACCGACCGAAGGAGGGCTTTCGATGCAGAACGGGCGGCTGACCTCGAAGCAGCTGGGCTCGATCTACCACCCGAAGCTGCAGCTGTTCCTCGCAGCCGGCGACGCGGCCGCCGCCTGGAACACGATGCGCCTGTACCTGCTGCAGCGCTACGGCGCGCGCGGCGACATCTATCCCGAGGGGCCGCTCGGCGCCTACCGGGACTACGCCGGCCAGGTGCGGTGCAAGGAGCTGTACGGGAACAACGCCGCGGTGCCCGGCACGAGCAACCACGGCCTGGGACACGCCGTCGACGTCGCGGACCACCAGATGGCCGCGCTCGTCGACCAGCACGGCGGCATGTTCGGCTGGCATCACTGGGACGCGAAGTGGGAGTGGTGGCATCGCGAGTTCGACGGCGGCTTCGGGCGGCCCGACCCGGGGACCGACAAGCGCAACCCGGTGCTCCGCAAGGGCTCGGGCGGCCCGGGGCAGCAGCCGCACGTCGAGGATCTGCAACGCCGCCTGAACACGCTCGCCGACGCCGGGCTGACGGTCGACGGCGACTTCGGCGACGCGACCGCCAGGGCCTTGCGCGCCTTCCAGCGATCCCAGCGCCTCAAGGTCGACGGCGTCTGCGGAGCCGGCACGTGGCAGGCTCTCCGCACCGGAAAGCCGGCGCCTCAGCCGAAGAAGAAGAAGAAGCCGACGCCGAAGCCGGCGCCGACCCCGACCCCTGGGCCGAAGCCCCAACCGGCGCCGACGATGCTGCAGGGCTTCGACGTCTCGGACGTCCGGGGAGACATCGACTTCGGCAAGGCGCGGGTCTCCGGGATCGCCTTCGCAAGCGTCCGGGTCGCCGACGGAGACGTCCGCGACACGCGCTACGGGCCCGGCCGCGTCAAGGCGCTGCGCGAAAGCGGTCTCACCTGGTTCCCGTACTACTTCGGGCGCGTCGCGTCGCAGCAGAACAACGAGCGGAACGGCGCAGCGGAGGCGGCGATGGCGATCAAGCTCGCCCGCGCGGGAGGCTGGGGGAGGAAGAGCGACCTGCCACTCGCCTACGACTTCGAGACGCCGAACGGCCAGCCCGCCGCGAAATGCGCGACCCACCTCGTCCAGTTCGTCGACGCGTACCGCAAGGCGCGCGGCCACTACCCGATCATCTACACGGGGCCCGGCTTCTGGGCGGCGATCCTGCCTCAGCTCACGACGGCGCAGCGCGACCGCGTCAAGCGCTGCCCGCTGTGGATCGCGCACTGGGGCGTGCAGGATCCCGGATCGCTCGATCCCTGGGGCGACGGCTGGATGCTCTGGCAGTACTCCGACCACGGGACGGTCGCCGGCGTCTCGAGCAAGTGCGACACCGACCGCTTCCGCGGGAGCGCGGGCGACTTCTCGAATCTGATCGTCACGTGAGGCCTCTTGTGCGCCCCGCGATCACCGCCTATGGTCACACGAGGAGAGACTGCCGTTCGGGAACGGAGGCCGGGTGACCGAGCTGATCGAGCCCATTAGCGACGTCTCACCCGTGCGGCAGGTGGAGGCGAAATCGAGCGTAGGCGCCGGCCGTCCGCCGTCGTTCACCGAGCTCGTCTACGCCCATCACGACTGGTGGAAGGCGCGCCGGGCGGGCACGCTCGATCCCAGGGCCGAGGCCGCCTACGAAGAGGTTCGCGCTGCGTTCGAGGCACGTCACGGCCAGATCATCCGCGCCTACTGGTGCTCGGAGGTCGAGAGTGCCGTCGCGCTGACCCAGCGGAAACGGCTCCGCGGCCTCATCTCACCGGACTACGGCTTCCACCGCGAGAGCGACTGGGCGACGAAGAACGTCCCCGACGTCGCCGCGGAGCTGCACCGCTGCGACGAGCTCGCGGTGCGGGCTGACGCCGTGCTCACCGGAGTGCGCCAGCGGATCTGCCTCGAGCTGGTCGTCGCCAGCGCCTCGCACCTGCTCAGCCTCGCGGACGAGCGCGCCGGCTCCCGCGACAGGACGAAGACCGAGGCGGCCCTTCGCCAGGAGCGCGCCCAGATCGTCAAGGTCGAGTCCTACTACCGCGAGGCGGCGAACGGGCAGGCGCAGCTCGTCTACTTCGGCGGCATCGCGATGGTCATGGTGGCGCTCGCAGCCTTCGCCGCGCTCTGGCTGTCGATCAGCTGGGCGATCTCGGTCGCCGCGCTAGCGGCCGGTGCGGTCGGGGCCGTCGTGAGCGTGATCCAGCGGATCAACACCGGGACGTTCGAGCTGGACTACGACGTCGGCGGCCCGTATGCGCTGTTCCTCGGCGGGCTGCGGCCGTTGATCGGAGGCGCCTTCGGGATGGCGATCACGTTCGCCTTCGACGGCGGCCTGCTGCACCTTCCCGTCGCGGCCAGCGCGAGCACGCACGACCGGCGGCTGGCCCTGCTCGTCCTGGCCTTCCTCGCGGGCTTCAGCGAGCGCTGGGCGCAGGACACGCTGACCTCCGTCATGCCGGGTGGCCACGGCGCGGCGACGCCTCCCAAGTCCAAGCCGACAGGGGCGGGCTCTCCGGCGCCCGCGGACGCAGCGGAAAGGAGCGGCGGTGAGTGACGCACCGGCGGGTCTCGCAGTACGGACGCAGAAGCGGTACGGCTGGAGGCCGGACCATCCCGACATGCGCGATTTCCTCATGGCGGTCGAGCCGGCGAAGGCCCTGCCGCGGCGGGTGAGCCTGCGCGCGCAGCTGCCGCCCGTCTACGACCAGGGGCAGCTGGGCTCGTGCACCGCGAACAGCATCGGCGCGATCCTCGAGTTCAACGAGATGAAGCAGGCGGAGTCGGACGCGGCCACGCCGTCGCGCCTCTTCATCTACTACAACGAGCGCGCCATGGAGGGGACGATCTCGCAGGACTCCGGTGCGGAGATCCGGGACGGGATCAAGTCGGTCGCGCAACTCGGGGCGCCGCCGGAGACGGCCTGGCCGTACGTGATCGGCAAGTTCGCGCGGAAGCCGCCGGCGAAGGCGTACACGGCGGCGCTGAAGCATCAGGCGATCCGGTACGCGCGGGTGTCGCAGACCGAGATGGGGATCCAGAACATTCTCGCGGGCGGGTATCCCATCTCGTTCGGCTTCACCGTGTACGAGTCGTTCGAGCGGGACGTGGGCCCGGACGGGGTCGTCCCGATGCCGGAGCCGGACGAGAGCACGCTCGGCGGCCATGCCGTCGTCGCGGTCGGCTACCGGCAGATCAGGCGGCAGCTGTACTTCGAGTGCCGTAACTCCTGGGGGCCGGACTGGGCCGACGACGGGTACTTCTGGCTGCCGGCGAGCTACGTCACGAGCCACAGCCTCGCGCGGGACTTCTGGGTGATCGAGCAGGTCGAGTAGGGAGGGGAGACGTGGCAACAGACGAGATGCACAGGGCCGACGGAGTGTTCGAAGGCGGCGGCGTGAAGGGGATCGCGTTCGCCGGGGCGATCGCGGCGGCCGAGCGGGACGCCGGGGTGAAGGAATGGGTGAACGTCGCCGGCACCTCGGCCGGCTCGATCGTGGCCGCGCTCCTCGTGGCGGGCTACGACGCCGCCGGGCTCCAGAAGCTCCTCGCGGCTGCGAAGTACTCGCGCTTCGCGGACTGCGGCCCGGGAGGGATGTGGGCCGGCGGCCTCGTCAACGCCGTCTTCCGGCTGCGCGGGATGGCGCCCGGCAAGTACTTCCTCGAGTGGATGGGCGAGCAGCTCGCGGCGTCGCCGCTCGCCAGAGAGCTCGGCAAGACCGAGCTCACGTTCGCCGACGTCAAGCGGCGCGACCTGCCGCCGCAGGATCAGATCCCGGGCATCACGGACGCGAAGTACGAGCGGGCGAAGTACCGGCTGCACGTGATCGGCTCGGACATCACCACGGGTCGCATGATCATCCTGCCGGACGACCTGCCCGACTACAGCGACGAGGCCGGCAAGCCGTTCGACAAGGACAGCTTCCCGCTCGTCCAGGCCGTCCGGATGAGCATGAGCTACCCGTTCCTCTTTACCCCGGTCGTGCTGCACCGGGAAGGGCGTCCCGTCTACGTCGTCGACGGTGGGCTGCTGTCCAACTTCCCGATCTGGCTGTTCGACAGCCCGAACCCGAAGCGTCCGACCTGGGGCTTCCGGCTGCACGGCGGCTCCAGCGTCGACGAGGGGCTGCCGTACCGGAAGATCCCGCGGCCGTTCTGGGAGGTGCCCCTGCTGAAGGCGATGTTCTCCGCGGCGACCGAGGCGTGGGATCGCGAGCAGATGGAGCAGGTCGTCTCCGCGCGCACGGTCTCGATCCCGACCCACCAGATCAGCACCACCGACTTCGGCCTGACGAAGGCGGAGGCCGACTCGCTGTACGCGTGGGGCGTCAACGCCGCCCACGACTTCTTCACCGCGCCCGACCAGGTCGCCTACCTGAACTCGTTCGGTCAGACGCTCGCGTCGGCGCCTGCAACGGACGGCCGACCCGCAGCGCAGCCTGCCGTCACCCAGCCGGAGGTGACTCCGGCGCACTAGGCACGAGCAGGCAGGCGGCCCGGTGGCCCTCCTCGGCCGCCGCCGGCTGCGCGAGGGCCGGATCCTCCGCCGCGCAACGGTCGATCGCGACCGGGCAGCGGGGGTGGAAGCGGCACCCGCTCGGGATGGCGACGGCGTCGGGCGTCTCGCCCCTCAGGATCTGCGGCCGTTGCCGGTGGCGCGGGTCACGGCGCGGCACGACGGAGAGCAGCGCCTTCGTGTACGGGTGCTGTGGGTTCCGGACGACCGCCGCTGCGGGGCCCTCCTCGACGATGCGACCGAGGTACATGACGGCGATCCGCTGCGCGAAGCGGGCCGCGGTCGAGAGGTCGTGCGTGATCATCAGGATCGCGAGTCCGTCCCGGCGCAGGCCGTCGAGGACGTTGAGCACGCCGGCCCGGACCGACACGTCGAGCATCGAGACCGGTTCGTCGGCGACGAGCACCTCGGGCTCGAGCACGAGCGCCGCCGCGATGGCCACGCGCTGCCGCTGCCCGCCGGAGAGCTCGTGCGGGTACCGGTCGAGGTACAGCTCCGGCGGCGTGAGCTCGACGCGGCGGAGCGCTTCCTCCACGCGCGCCGCCCGCTCGTTCTTCGAGCCGCCGAGGCCGTGGATGAGAAGCGGCTCCTCGACCACCGCGCGGACGCGGAAGCGCGGGTCGAGCGACTCGTAGGGATCCTGGTAGACGACCTGGATCCGCCGGCGGAGCGGGCGCAGGTCGCGGGAACCGAGGGGCACGAGGTCGCGGCCGTCGAAGCGGATCGCGCCGGACACCGGATCGACGAGGCGCAGCACCGCCTGCGCGGTCGTCGTCTTGCCGCAGCCGGACTCGCCGACGAGCGCGAGCATCTCTCCGCCCCGGAGCGAGAGGGACACGCCCTCCACCGCGTGCACCATCCGGCGCGGCCGGCGGGTGACCGTTCCGACGATGCCGCGGTGGATCGGGTAGTGGACGACGAGGTCCTCGACCTCGAGCATTCTCGGCTCGGCGCTCATGCGGGCACCCGGTCGTTGAGGTGGCAGGCGGCGGCGTGGTCGGCGGCCACCTCCTGCAGACTCGGTCGCTCGACGCAGGCGGCGAAGGCGGAGTCGCAGCGCGGCCTGAACGGGCAGCCCTCGATCGGCCGGTCGAGCCGCGGCGGCGCGCCCGGGATCGAGAGCACCGGCTCGTCCAGCCCGGCGAGGTCGGGCGAGGCCGCGAACAGCATCCGGCTGTACGGGTGGCCGGGCGAGTGGTAGAGGAGGTCGAGCGGCGCGCGCTCGACGATCTCGCCGGCGTACATCACCGCGCAGCGGTCGCAGAGCTGGGCGACCACTGGCAGGTCGTGCGTGACGAGGACGAGCGCCAGCCCGAAGTCGCGGCAGAGGGCATCGAGCAGCTCGAGGATCTGCGCCTGCACCATCACGTCGAGTGCCGTCGTCGGCTCGTCGGCGATCAGCACCCGCGGATTGCACGAGAGCGCCATCGCGATCGCCGCCCGCTGTCGCATCCCTCCCGACAGCTCGTGCGGGTAACGAGCAGCGCGGCCGGCGGGGATCCCGACGGCCTCGAGCAGCTCGGCGGTGCGCGCGCGGGCGACCGTCCCCCTGGCGCGGTCGTGGAGCTCGAGGCTCTCGACGATCTGCTCTCCGATCGTGCGCACCGGGTTCAGCGCGTTCATCGCGCCCTGGAAGACGATCGCGATGTCGACCCAGCGATGCGGCCTGATCGCTGCCTCCCCTCCGGCCAGGATGTCCTCGCCGTCGACCATGACGCGGCCGGCCACGCTCGCGCTCGGCGGTAGCAGGCCCATGATCGCGAGGGCTGTCGTCGTCTTCCCGCACCCCGACTCGCCGACGAGGCCGAGGCGCTCGCCCGGCTCGAGCGAGAGGCCGACTCCCTGCACCGCATGCAGCTCGCCCCCGTCGGCGAGGCCGAACCAGACGTGCAGATCCTCGACCTGCAGAATCGGCGCGGTCACACGGCCTCGTCCCCGCGGCCGACCAGAGGCCGGAGCCGGAACGTCCGCGCCGAAAGGTGCGCGACGCGCAGTCTCGGATTGAGCGCATCCTCCAACGCTCCGCCCAGGAGGCTGCAGCCGAGGATGATCAGCGTGACGAGCACTCCGGGCCAGACGATCGCCCACCAGGCGCCCGAGGAGATCGCGGCTCGCTGGAACGCGTTCTCGATCACCTTGCCCAGCGAGGTGGTGCTCGGGTCTCCGAGGCCGAGGAACGAGAGCGCCGTCTCGTCGAAGATCGCCACGGCGATGGTGAGCACCGTGTTGGCGATCAGCAGCGGAGCCACCTGCGGCAGCACGTGCCGCAGCACGATCCGCGTGTGGCCGGCGCCGAGCGCACGGGTCCGCTTCACATAGACGCGCTCGCGCACGCTCTTCACCTGCGCCCGGATCACTCGGGCCGTGCTCGTCCAGAGCAGGATCCCGATCACGATGATGATGTGGAAGAGGCTCGGGCCCCAGATCGCGGCGACGACGATCATCAGCGGCACGTCGGGCACGACGAGGAAGTAGTCGGTGATGCGCATCAACAGGGTGTCGACCCAGCCGCCGAAGTAGCCGGCGACCACGCCGATCGCGCCGCCGATCGCCATCGAGACGAACGTCGCCGCGAAGCCCACGACGAGCGAGACGCGCGCGCCCCACATGAGCAGCGTGACCATGTCGATGCCGCCGTCGTCGAGGCCGAAGGGGTGCTTCCACGACGGGTGCCCGAATACGGTCCCGGTCTGCGTGTGCAGGCCGTAGGGAGCGATCCAGGGCGCGAGGACCGCGACGAGCACCACGACAACGAGAATCACCGCCCCGACCACCGCCGCCGGGCGATTGCGAAGCGTCCGCAACAGGAAGCCGCGCCGGGTCGAAGCGGGCTCGGCAGGCGCCTCGATCAACGGCGCGATATTGGTCACTCCGTGATCCTCGGGTCGAGCTTGAAGTACAGGAGGTCGGCGATCAGGTTGCAGAGGACGACTGCGATCGTCAGCAGCAGAAACGCGCCCTGCAGCATCGGATAGTCGCGCTCGAGCACCGCCTCGTAGACGGCGCGACCGATGCCCGGCCACGAGAACACGATCTCGATCAGGATCGCGCCGGCGACGATGTAGCCGAGCGAGAGCGCGACGAGGGTCGTGATCGGCAGCATCGCGTTCCGCAACGCGTGCTTGCGCACGATCGTCCACGGCTTCAGCCCCTTGGCCCGGGCGGTGAGGACGTAGTCCTCGCCCAGCGTCTCGAGCATCGCCGAGCGCACGATCAGCGTGTACTCGCCGTACAGCGTGAGCCCCAGCGTCAGCGAAGGCAGGAAGATGTGCGAGGCAAGATCCCTCAGGTGCTGCCAGAACCCGGGATTGAGGAGGAACTCGTTCGTCATCCCACCGGTAGGCAGGACGCCGGCGAAGACGATGATCAACATCAGGCCGAGCCACTGGGTCGGCATCGCGTAGAAGCCGAGCGCGCTCGAGACTGTCAGCGCCTCGGTCGGCGTGCCGCGGCGCCAGGCAGCGATCACTCCCGTGAGCGTGCCGATCAGGATCGAGAAGAGCGTCCCGAGCGTGACCATCGGCAGCGTGTTGATCAGGGCCACGCGCAGGTTCGTCGAGACGGGCTGCTGGTTCTCGAACGAGATGCCGAGGTTTCCGTGCGCGAGCTGCTTCAGATAGATGAGGTACTGGGCGCCCTTCGACTTGTCGAGGCCGAACTGCACCTCGAGCGCATGGCGCAGCTGCTGCGTCGCATGCGGGACGCGGGAGAGATTCGTGACGGCGCTCCCGGGCGCCAGGCGGAAGAGGACGAAGTTGATCGTCACCGCCACGAAGATCGTGACGACGGCAAAGCCGATCCGCTTCAGGACGTAGTCGATCCCCCGCACGAGGAACCTCCTACTTCTGGTGCACCTGCGTCAGGCTCTGGATGTTGAGCTCGTTGAACGGCCCCTGTGGCGTGTTCTTGAATCCGACCCAGTTTTTCGAGACCGCGCTCACCGAGTCGTCGTTGGCGAGCCAGAGGTACGGCCGCTGCGTGTACAGGAACGCCTGCATCTGCCAGACGATCTGGCGCCGCTTCGTCTGGTTCGGCGTCAGCTGCTGCTGCGAGTACATGTTGTCGTAGTGCTTGTTGCAGTAGCCGGAGTCGCTCCAGCCGCCCCACTGTGCGCACGTGACGACCGAGAGCATGAAGTCCGGATCGATGAGTGCCGTCCAGTCCCACATCGCCAGGTCGTAGTCCTGGTACGGCTTGGTCGTGATCGCGGCGGCGGCCGTCGAATCGAGCGCCTTCTGCGTCAGCTGCACGCCGATCTTCTTGAAGTCCGTCTGGATGATCTGGAACGTGCGCGGGATGCTCTGGACGTCGGTTGGCGTCACCACGCTGTAAGACATCTTCTTGCCCTTCGCGACGCGGATCCCGCCCGGGCCCTTCTTGTAGCCGAGCTTGTCGAGAATTCTGTTGGCGAGCTTGAGGTTGAAGCTGACGGGCTTCAGATGCGGGTTGTGCCAGTTGCCGGTCGTGGCCGGGATGATCGAGTCGGCCGGCCGCGCGGCGCCGAGGAAGGTGACGCTGTCGATCTTCTTGCGGTCGATCGCGTGGTCGAACGCTTCCTTGACCTTGAGGTTGAGCAGCTCCCGATGCTTCTTCTTGTGGGGATTCGAGTTGATGATGAAGTCGGTCTGGTCGAGCCCGGGCACGTCGGAGACGACGAAGCCGGAGCTGCGCAGCGTCTTGATCGACGTCGCCGGCACGACTTCGAGCGCGTCGAGCTGGTGCGCCTTGAGCGCGGTGACCATCGCGTCGTCGTTCGAGAACTGCTGTAGGCCGAACTCGTCGACTTTCGGCTTCGGGCCCCAGTAGGAGCCGTTCCGCTGGAACAGGGCGATCTGATTCTTCTGGTACCGGACGAGCTTGAAGGGGCCGGAGCCGACGACCGGCGCGCTGTTCGGGAACGTCTTCAGTCCGGCGCCCTTGTGGCCGACGTGCTGCGCCCAGACGTGCTTCGGCAGGATGAAGAACTGCTGGAACTGGCCGAGCACGTTGCCCGGCGCCTGCTTGTAGTGGACGACGAGGGTCGTCGCGTTGGGCGCGCTCGCGTGCGTGATGTGCGCGACCAGGCCGGCGACGTTCGCGGTGGCGCCGCTCTCGTACTTGATCGACGTGTTGATCGTCCACGCCGCGTCCGCCGCGGTGAGCGGCTTGCCGTCGCTCCACTTGGCGTGTGGCTGCGTCTTGAACGTCCACGTCTTGCCGTGGTTCGAGGAGCGCCACGAGCGCGCGAAGAACGGTGCGAACTTCAGGTGGCTGTTGTACTGGACGAGGACCGGATAGATGTACTCGAACGTGCTGTAGGCGTCCTGGTTGAACGCGACGAACGGGTTGAGCGAATCGATGCCCGAGGCAGTGCCGACGCGGAAGATGCCTCCGCTCGCCGCCTTCTTCCCGGACCCGGTCGCGGTCGTCGCAAAGATCAGTGCGGCGATGATCAGTGGAGCCGCCGCCAGCCACCTCTTACGCATCTCGCCCTCCCTCGTCAGCCCTGGAACGGGGACTCGTCCACCGTCAACGTGCGTGCGTCCGCGTCGAGCGTATAACGGACCCCCAGCGGGATGGAAGCCTGGTGCTTGCCGTGCCCGAGCGGAAGCCGGTAGAGGACGGGCACGCCGAGCGGCTGCAGATGCCTGTCGAGCACGTCCTCGACGGACCTCGTCGCCCGCCAGTCGGAGACCTCGCGCGGCAGGTCGCCGTAGTCGCACCTGTTCATCTCGCCCACGACGACGCCGGCGACGTCGTCGAGCTTGCCGGCGTGGCGGAGCTGGGTCAGCTGGCCGTCGACGAAGTACGGCGGGGCGTGGGTGTCCTCGAAGAAGAGGATCGCGCCGTCGGTGTCGAGCTCCCACGGAGTGCCGAGTGTCTGCAGCAGGAGCCACAGGCAGCCGCCGACGAGCGGCGCGGTCGAGCGGCCCGGAGCGATCGCGCGCACGTACGGGTCGTCGGGGTCGCGCGGCACCTCTCCGGTCACGTCGCCGCGGAGCACGGCCAGCAGTCGCTCGTGCGTGAACTCGCTCGTGTCCTTGCCGCCGACGCCCATGAGGCCGTACCCGTAGAACGTGGGGAGGCCGGCGCGCTGCCGGATCGGCACGTGCAGGGAGGTGATGTCCGAGTAGCCGACGAACGGCTTCGGGTTCGCGGCGATGAGCTCGAAGTCGAGGTGCGGGATCATCTCGCTCGAGCCGAACCCGCCCTGCAGGGTCTGGACGACGTCCACCTCCGGATCGGCGAAGAGCGCGTGGAGGTCGTCGGCGCGGCTGCGCGCGTCGCCGGCGACGTAGTCGTCGCGTGCGTAGACGCCGGGCGCGAGCTTCACGCGGTAGCCGCGGCGCTCCCACCACTCGACGCCGCGCTCGACCTCCGAGCGCATGTCGTACGAGCTGGCGAAGGCGCCGACGCCGATCGTGCCCCCGTCCGGCAGCGGTCTCATCGGCGTGTTCTACCGCGCGAGGCCGTGCAGGGTCTCGACGACCAGCGGGCCGATCGTCTCGAGGTCGTAGCCGCCCTCCTGCACGACGACCGTCGGCAGTCCGAGCCCGCCGAGGATCCGGCCCGCCTCGCGGTAGCCGGCCGCGGTCACCTCGAGCGGGCTCTCGGGATCGCCGGCGGCCGCGTCCACGCCGAGCGCGACGACGAGCGCACGCGCCGAGGCGGCGAACCTCGCGGCCTCCGCGACGGCCGCGAGCCAGCCGTCGTCGCCGGTGCCCGGCGCGAGCGGAAGGTTGAGGTTCGCGTCGCCGCTCTCGGCGGCGAAGCCGAGGAAGTGGGGGAACCAGCCCGCGCCAGGGTCGACGTGCACCGACGCCGTGAGCACGTCGCTCCGACCGAGGAAGAGCTCCTGCGTCCCGTTGCCGTGGTGCGCGTCGATGTCGACGACCGCGATCGGGCCGTCGAGCCGGGCGAGCAGCGCGGCAGCAGCGACGGCCGTGTTGTTGAGGTAGCACGAGCCGCCGTACAGCGAGCGGGTGACGTGGTGACCGGGCGGCCTGCAGCAGGCGTAGGCGAACGGGTCGCCGCCGGCGACGAGGTCGACGGCGGTCAGTGCGACGTCGACAGCCGCACGCGCCGCCTCCCACGTGCCCGGCCCGACCAGCGTCATCGTGTCGTAGGCGAAGAGCCCCGGCCGGGCCCACACCGCGATCGGCGTCGCGGGTGCGCGACCGCTCGTCAGCTCGGAGCGGGCGAAGACGTAGGGGACGACGCGATCGGAGGGCAGATCGGCCGCCGCCCAGTCGTCCCACGCGGTGCGCAGGAACTCGACGAGCGCCGGGTCGTGCGCCGCGAGCAGCGCCGAGTCGTCGTGCGGCGTCGCTGCGACCTCGCGCGCTCCGGCCGCGACGAGCGCGTCGCGGATCGCAAGCGCCCGCGCGGGCACCTCCGTCGCCGGCGTCCGCACGCCGACCCAGACCTCCGCGCCGGGCTCGTGCCGGAGACAATCGTCGCTCCAGACGAACGGCAGCATCAATGCCCCAGCCGGCGATGGTCAGGGCGCCTCTGGCGGCTGCAAGGCGTCGCGCTGCCGCGTCCTCGGTCGCGCCGATAGCTTCGGCTATCGACGCTCCCTGCGTCCTCGCATCCCTCGCTCTTCGCGCGCCGGAACCGCGAGACCATCACCGGACGGGGCATTAGGGTCGCACCATGTCACGGCCTCGCGACGACGGCATCGTCATCGGACCGCTCGAGCCCGGGCCGCGGAACTCGATCGCCGACGTCGGGGTGAAGGTCGGACACGTCACGGTCGAGCGAACCGGCGTGACCGCCGTCGTTCCGCCGTCGCTTCCGTTGCCGGCAGGCACGGCCGTCCTCAACGGGGCGGGAGAGCTGACCGGCTCGCTCGAGATCCGCGAGTGGGGGATCCTCGAGACGCCGGTCTATCTCACGGCGACGCACGCCGTCGGCCGCGTGTACGACGGCGCGGTCCGGGTCGCGATCGCGGCCGATCCGCGCGTCGGCGTCGACGACGTCGTGATCCCGGTCGTCGGCGAGTGCGACGACAGCTGGCTCTCGGACGCGCGCGTGGCACACGTGCAGCCGGATGACGTCGCCCGCGCCGTGAGCGAGGCGGCCGCGGACTTCGAGCAGGGCGCGGTGGGCGCCGGGGCGGGAATGAGTTGCTTCGACTGGAAGGGGGGGATCGGCTCGGCGAGCCGGCGCGCCGGCGACCACACGGTGGGCGTGCTCCTCCTCACGAACTTCGGCTCGAGCGAACAGCTGCGGGTCGACGGCGTCCCGGTCGGACGGTTGCTCGACGAGCGGCCGGACGAGGCGCCGGCGCCGGGTGGCAGCTGCATCGCCGTCGTCGCCACCGACGCGCCGCTGACGCCGCCGCAGCTCGAACGGGTCGCGCGGCGCGCCGGGCTCGGCCTTGCGCGCGCCGGCTCCGTCGCGCACCACGGCAGCGGCGAGATCTTCGTCGCCTTCGCCACGACGACCGCGCGCTCGTTCGCGGACCACGACCTGAATCCGCTCTTCCAGGCTGCCGTCGACGCGACCGAGGAAGCGGTGCTCTGCTCGCTCTGGGCCGCCGTCGACACGGTCGGGCGCGAGGGACGGCTCGTCCGCGCGCTGCCGCGTGAGAAGGTGCTGGAGCTCTACCGGGGACGCGGCCGGTAGGGCCCGCCGTACTGCGGCAGCTCGAGCCCAGGGCCGACGCGGTCCATCTCCTCCCAGAGCCGGTTGATCCCGAAGCTGCCGCGCTCGCGGACGCGCTGCACCTGGTCGAGGTCGAGCACCGCGGTCACGACCTCCTCGCCGACGCTGGCCTCGTAGCGCACGGCGCCCTCCGGGTCGATGACGAGGCTGCGGCCGTTGCCCACGGGCGCCGCCGCGTTGACGTTCACGACCGCGACCTGGTTCACGATCGCGTTAGCGCGTGCGATCACCGTCTCGGCGTCGCGGTCGGAGGTGCCGGTGAGCGTGACCTGGAAGATCGCCTCGGCGCCCTGCCAGGCGAGCGAGCGGAAGATCTCGGGGAACGCGCCGTCGTGGCAGATCGCGATCCCGAAGCGGCCGATGCCCTCGATGTCGAAGCAGACCGTCCGCGTGCCCGGCTCGCTCGTCTCGTAGGGCTGCCACGGGAAGCACTTCCGGTAGCTCTCGACGAGCGTGCCGCCGGGCGAGAACACGAGTGCGGTGTTCGCGACCGCGTCGCCGACGCGCTCGTAGACGCTCCCGGGGACGAGCCAGAGTCCCGTCTCGCGGGCGAGCGCACCCAGCCGCTCCGTCAACTCGCCGGGAACGTCGACCGCGAGATCCGCCGGCGAGACTCCGTCCTCCTCGAGCAGCGGCGGCAACGCCATCAGGTGGAGCTCCGGTGCGAGGACGAGCTGCAGGCCGTCGAAGTTCGCGCGGAGCGAGCGGACGTTCCGCTCGAGCCGAGCCGCGGTTGCGTCGGGGTCGCCGGGGACACCCGCCGTCTGCAGCGCAGCCACGAAGAGCGACCGGCCCGCCATGGCGTGAGATGCTATTCCCGCGATGGCGACGCGGCTGACCTACACCACGGGAGCCCGCAGCCCCGAGCTCGACCGTGCGTTCGAGACGGCGCTCGCCGAGGCGCGCGAGCGCGAGCCGGAGCCGCTCGCACACCTCGTCGGAGGTCGGGACGTCGCGGCGGGCGAGCCGTTCGAACGCGAGGATCCCTCGCGCCACGCGCACGTGGCGAGCCGTGCGCACGAGGGCGCCGGGCTCGTTGCGGATGCCGTCGAGACCGCGCGCGTCGCGCAGCGCGACTGGCGCCGGCTCGGGCACGATGAGCGTATCGCGCTGCTGCGTGCGACGGAGCGGCTGATCGACGAGCGCAAGCTCGAGCTCGCGGCCGCGATCAGCCTGGAGGCCGGGAAGGTGCGGACGGAGTCGATCGCCGAGGTCGAGGAGGCGATCGACCTAATCGAGACGTATTGCCGCCAGGTCGAGTCGGCCGAGGGCTTCGAGACGCCGCTGGGGCAGCTCTCGCCGGACGAGCGCAACATCGACGTGCTCCGTCCCTACGGCGTCTTCGCCGTCATCGCCCCGTTCAACTTCCCGTTCGCGCTCGGGTTCGGGATGACGGCGGCCGCCCTGCTCGCCGGGAACGCGGTCGTCCTGAAGCCGCCGGAGGAGGCACCGTACTCGGGCGGCGCCGTCGCCAGTCTCCTCGCAGAGGCCGGTATGCCCGACGGCGTCATCTCGCTGCTCCACGGAGGCCCCGAGACGGGGCAGGCGCTGGTCGGCTCGAAGATCGACGGCGTCGCGTTCACCGGTTCGGCGGAGGTCGGACGCGAGATCGGACGCCGCCTCTCGGAGGGGCCGTTCCCGCGGCCTGTGCTCGCGGAGATGGGCGGCAAGAACGCCGCGCTCGTCGGAGCGAGCGCCGACCTCGACGCGGCGGCCGAGGGGATCGCGAAGGCGGCCTTCGGCTTCTCCGGCCAGAAGTGCAGCGCCTGCTCGCGCGCGATCGTCGTGGACGAGGTGCACGACCAGCTCGTGGAACGGCTGGCCGCGATCGCCGGCTCGTACTGCATCGGCGACCCCGCCGATCCCGACGTCGCGACGGGACCCGTCGTGAACGAGCAGGCGGTCGAGCGGTTCGAGCGGTCGGTGGAGGCGGCGCGGCGCGACGGGACCGTCGCCGCCGGCGGCTCCCGCGGCGACGACGCCGGTTGGTTCGTGGAGCCGACCGTGGTCTCCGGCTTGCCGCTCGGACATCCGCTCACCCGCGACGAGCTCTTCCTCCCGTTCGTCACCGTCGTCCGCGTGCCGGAGTTCGACGCCGCGCTCGCCGAGGCGAATGCCGTCCCGTACGGCCTCACGGCCGGCGTGTTCTCGCGGGACGACGCGGAGCTCGACCGCTTCCTGGACGAGATCGAAGCCGGGGTCGTGTACGTGAACCGGCGGGCCGGCGCGACGACCGGCGCCTGGCCCGGGATCCAGTCCTTCTGCGGCTGGAAGTCGAGCGGCCTCACCGGTAAAGGCGGCCTCGGGCCGTACTACGTCCAGCAGTTCGCGCGCGAGCAGAGCCGGACGATCGTCGAGCAGTGAGCGCCCCGTCGCAGAGCGTGCTCGAGCGCATCCGCGCCGTCGAGGGGACGGGCATGCGCACGTTCTGGGACACGGAGCCGCTCGTCTGGGCGCGGACCGAGGGCTGCCACGTCTGGGACGCGGACGGTCGCTCCTATCTCGATCTCTATGCCGGCTTCGCGGTCGCGAACCTGGGCTATTGCCACCCGCGGGTCACGGCGGCGATTCGCGAGCAGGCGGGCCTGATGACGCACTGCCCCTCGGCGGCGCCGTCCGAGCTGCGGGCGGAGCTCTACGAGCGGCTCCTGGCTGTTGCGCCGCCGCCACTCGACCGCGTCCTGCTCGCGATCACGGGTGCGATGGCGAACGAGACGGCCGTCCAGCTCGCGCGGGCGGTGACCGGCCGTAGCGGCGTCATCACCTTCTCGGGGACCTATTCGGGACGGTCGGTCGGGGCGGTGCGCTACTCGGGCAAGCACGCGTACCGCGAGGCGTTCGGGATCGCCGCCGACGCGCATTTCCTCCCGTACCCGGATCCGCACCGGAGCCCCTGGGCGCGTGACGGCGATCCGGGCGAGATCGCGCTCGGACTGCTGGAGAGCGCGCTCACGGACCCGGCGTCCGGGGTCGAGCCTCCCGCCTGCGTCCTCGTCGAGCCGATCCAGGGAAACGGCGGGGTCGTCATCCCGCCCTCTGGCTTCCTCCACGGCCTGCGGGAGCTGTGCGACCGGACCGGCACGCTGCTCGTCCTCGACGAGATCCAGTCCGGCTTCGGTCGGACGGGCCGCACGTGGGCCGCGGAGCACGAGGACGTCGTGCCCGATCTGATGACGGTGGGCAAGGGGATCGGCGGCGGGCTCGCGCTCGCCGCGGTCCTCGGTCGCTCGGCGGTGATGACGACGTGGGATCCGGACGCGCTCAGCTCCACCTTCCTCGCAAATGCTCTCAACGCGGCGGCCGGCTGCGCGGCGATCGACGTCCTGCGCGAGGAGGGGCTCGTCGAGCGCTCGGCGCGGCTCGGGGCCGACGCCCTCGCGCGTCTTCGGCGCGAGCTCGGCGAGAACCCGGCGGTCGGCGACGTCCGCGGCCGCGGCCTCTTCCTCGGCCTCGACCTCGGCGCCGGGGAACCGGACCCCGACCTCGCGGTGCAGACGCAGCGGGCGCTCTGCGAGCGGGGCGTGCTCGTCGGGCGCGGCGGCCGCTACGGCAACGTCCTGATCCTCGCGCCGCCGCTCGTGATCGAGGAGGACGTGCTCGCCCGCGGACTGGACGCCGTCGTCGAGGTTCTCTGAGAGGAGGGGGAGCGCCGAGACGCTCCCCCGTCGGTCGGCTCAGTTGAAGTCCGTGCCGCCGAAGGTCAGGCCGGTGATCGCGTCGACCGTGCCCGCAGCCTGGTCTGCGTCCGCGATGACGTATGCACCGGTGACGGTCGCGCCGCCCTCGGCAGCCTGCACATCGGTCCACGACATGTACGTGTTGCCGTTGTCGATGGCCCAGGCCATGTCGCCGTCGTTGAGGCCGGAGGCCGCGGGGTAGCCCCAGAGGCTGTTGCCGTCGCTCAGCGTGATGAAGTAGCGGGGCGAACCGGCGTTGTAGCTGTCCGTCGAGAAGGCCGGCGCAGCGAGCTCGCTCACGACCCCGCCCACGTGGTGCAGCGTGATCTCCGCGAACGAGCCTCCGCTCGATCCGAGCGTGAGGTCGATCGCCGATCCCTTGCCCTGCGACCAGCCGGCGGACGCTCCGTCGTTGCTGGCGCCGAACGAGAGGTTCGGCGACGGACCCGCCGCGGCGCCTGCAACCAGCAGCAGTGCCGCAATCGTGGACGCCGCAAGGGCGAGCGCCCACCTGAGGTTGACGTGCCTGAACATAGTCCCCTTTCGTCCTCGTGACCCGATCCCGATCTCTCGCCGAGCCCTCGTGCCCGGCAGAAATCGTCGTAGTGCGATGTTAGGAGATCTGGGCGAGGATTACAAGGTCCGCTCAGGCCGGCTGGCGCACCGCGTCCGTGATCACGCGCGCGTAGTTCCAGCACGCGTAGGGCCACGGGTGCGTGCCGTCCGACAGCATCGTGTTCGTCGAGCTTCCGTACCAGTCGGCGAGATGCGCCGCCGGCCAGTCGTGCAGCCACCCGGCGAGGGCGTGGTTCGACTCGTCCTGCCAGCTCGTCGCATTGCGGACGTTGACGACGACGACTTCCGAGATCCCGCGCAGCGCGTGCCGCAGGCGTGTGAGGTCGCGGTAGAAGAGCGGCCCGTTGTTCCCGACCTGGATCACGATCGTCTTCGGCAGCTTGTGATGGCGCCGCAGCCGCTGGAGATCGGCGATCGTGTCGTCGATCTGCCGGCCCACGGTCGCGTCGACGTGGACGCGGTGGTGGAGCGCCTCCTTCAGCTGCCGCTTGCAGCCGAGCATCACCGAGTCGCCGAGCGCGAGGATCCGGCCGGGCGGGAAGGGGCCCAGCTTCTTCTTCTCCTTGTGCCTGCCCGGGTCGGTGGACGTGGACGGTTGCGGCGTCGTGTGGGTCTGCGAGGGCTTCGTCGTCGCCCTCGCCTTCGGCGGGCTGACGTAGCTCGTCACCGGGTTCAGCGCCGCCGGCGTCACGAAGAGGACGGCGAAGGACCCGACGAGGCACATCGCTCCCGCCCCGACGACCTCGAGCCGGAACCGGCGCGAGTACTGCGCGAGCCGCCGCTGGAGGGTCCGCGTCCGGATCGGCTGCTCGATGAAGCGGTAGGAGAGCGCCGCCGCCGCGAGGACGATCGCCGCCTGCGCGACGACGACGCCGGGGCCGGTCCACGAGACGTCCAGTCCCGGTCGCATCAAGGCCACCACCGGCCAGTGCCAGAGGTAGATCCCGTAGCTCCGCTCGCCGATCCAGCGCAGCGGCGCCACCCCGAGCGCCTGGCCGAGACCCGTCTCGGGATGGGCGACCGCCCCGACCAGGACGGCGAAGCAGAACGCAGCCGCGAGGTCGCCGCCGCGGTACAGCGTCGGGTCGAAGTCCTGCATCCGCAGGAAGAGGAGGACGGTTCCGACCAGCGCCGCAACGCCGAGCAGCTCGAACACCGGCAGCGCGCGGCGCATCCGCTCGATCCACGGCCAGACGAGCGCGAGGAGGATGCCCATCAGCAGCAGGAAGGCGCGCGTGTCGGTGCCGTAGTAGACGCGCGAGGGATCGCTGTGCGGGTTGTAGAGAAGCCACATCGCGAGCGCCGATCCGGCGATGCCCACCACGACGAGCATCGGCAGGCGCCGGCGGCCGATCAGCACCAGCCCGGGCACGAGCAGCAGCGGCCAGATCACGTAGAACTGCTCCTCCACGGCGAGCGACCAGAGATGGTTGAGCAGCGACGGCCGGCCCATGAGCGTGAAGTACGAGTGGTTCGCGATGATCAGGTGCCAGTTCGTGTAGTAGAGGAGCGAGCTGACCGCGTCGCCGCGCGTCCGGGCGAGGTCGTCGCGCGCGAAGATCGAGGCCAGGATCAGCGCGGCGAGCACGACGACGACGAGCGCCGGTAGCAGACGCCGCGCGCGCCGCATCCAGAACCTCCGCAGGTCGATGCGGTTCCCGGCCTCCCACTCCACGAGCAGCAGCGACGTGATGAGGTAGCCGCTGAGGACGAAGAAGAGGTCGACGCCGAGGAAGCCGCCCGGCAGGTAGGGATTACCGTCGGCGTGCGGACGTGCGTGGAAGAGGAAGACGCCCGCGACCGCGATGGCCCGCAGGCCGTCGAGGCCGGGTCTGTACTCGAGGCGTGGCCCTCTTCTGGCGACAGGCTTTGGCATTTCCGGCAGCAGCTTAGGGACCGTTTCGGCGAGCCGCCAGAGTCGTTTCGGCGAGCTCTGCGAGGCATTTCGCCGGCGCGGCGTGTGCGCGCTCGGGACCGTAGCGCTCGACGAGCGAGACGGCGTCGATCGGGCTCCCCGCCGCGACGTCTCCCGCGAGGACGAGCGCCTCCACGCGGGCGGCCTCGGCGCGCGCGAGCACCCGGCCGACGACCTTGCCGGTGAACGAGGTCGCGTCGACCCGGCCCTCGCCCGTGACGACGAGGTCGGCCTCCGCGAGGCGGTCGTCGAAGCCGAGCCGAGCCGCGACGAGGTCGAAGCCGGGAAGGAGGCACGCGCCCACCGCCGCCAGCCCGCCGGCGAGTCCGCCGGCGGCCCCGGCGCCGGGCACGTCGGGGACGTCGAGTTGTGCGAGCCGCCCGCGCAGGGCGCGCACCTGCTCGGGCGTCGCTCCCTTCTGCGGCGCGAAGACGTCCGCGGCGTCGAGGAAGCGCGCATCGACGTCGCACGCGACGTCGATCGGAGGCAGCTCGGGCGGGAGCGCCGCGACCGCGCCGACTCCGCCGTCTGTCGAGGCGACGCCGCCGACGCCCACGACGATCCGCGCGGCGCCCTCGGCGGCCGCCGCCGCGACGAGTTCGCCCACGCCGCGGCTCGACGCCGCGAGCGGGTCGTTGTGCCCGGGGCCTCCGGCGAGCGAGAGCCCGCACGCGAGAGCCGCCTCGATGAGCGCGGTACCGTCGTCCTCGAGCCGCCACTCCGCCTCGATCCGCTCCCCGAGCGGCCCCGTCACGGTCGTTCGCCGGTTGCCGCCGCCGAGGACGTCGAGCGTCCCTTCCCCGCCGTCTGCGAGCGGCAGCTCGGTCGCCGTCCACCCGGCTCCGGCCGCGCCTGCGGCGATCGCGGCCGCAGCCTCGCGCGCGGTGAGCGTGCCGCGGAACTTGTCAGGGGCCGCCAGAAGGTGCATGTCGCGCGGATTGTCGCTACCGTTCCGCCTGCACTAGCACTAGAGCGAGTACCGGTCGCGCGTCCTTCGCGCCTCCTGTCCGTTCAGAACTTCCGCGGAGGGAGGTGTTTCAGATATGGCAACCGGAACCGTGAAGTGGTTCAACGACGCGAAGGGGTACGGCTTCATCACCCCGGACGAGGGCGGCAAGGACGTCTTCGTCCACTTCAGCGCGATCACCGCTGAGGGCTTCAAGACGCTCGCCGAGGGCGCGCGCGTCGAGTTCGAGCCCGCCGAGGGGCAGAAGGGCCCCGAGGCTCGCAACGTCGTCCCCGTCGTCTAGGCGACTGATAGCAAGGGCGCCTCGCAGGAGGCGCCCCCGCTTTCCCCCGTCTACGAGCTCTTGCGCGCCGTGGCGCGGCCGCCCTTGCGGCCCGCGGCCTTCTTCTGGGCGGTCGTCCCGCCCTGGCGCGAGTTGCTGCGCGAGGACGAGGAGGAGCCGGACTTCTTGCCGCCGCGGCTCGAGGCGCCCGGCGAGTTCGCGATCTTCGCCGCGCGCTCCTTCGACATCCCCTTGTCCTTCAGCTTCTCGTACTGCTTCTCGTTCTTGACGCTCGGTCGCTTGCCGGGCATGCGATCCTCCTTGCGGTGGACGTAGGTCCCGATTCGACAACGGCGCCGGCCGGAATCTCGATTCGCCCGCTCGCGCCCGGCGACGAGAGTGTCGTGCGGAAGCTCGCGACCTACGAGGGCCCCGGGTCGCCGAGAGCCACCAACGTCACGGGATCGCGTCGGCGCTGCTCGCGCGACTCGCCGAGCTCGCGCGCGAGCGCGGCATCCCGTCCGGGTTCGTCCTGGCCGGGCCGGACAACGGCCCGGCGAACGCGCTCTACCGCAGCGCCGGCGGCGCCACCTCGCAGGTGACCGTCCAATGGGACTTCACGTACAGGGACGGCTGACGACGCTGCGGCCCGCCGGCACGGGCGACGTCGACCGGCTCGTCGCCTGGCACGCGGATCCGGAGGTCTCGCGCTACTGGGACGGCGAGACATTCACCCGCGCGGAGATGGGCGAGCGGCTCGCGCGCGCGGACGTCGAGGCCTGGATCGTGGAAGAGCGCGGCGAGCCCGTCGGCTACCTCCAGGTCCATTCCGAAGGGCTCGACATGTTCCTGGTCCCGTCGGTGCGGGGGCGCGGGCTCGGCCCGGACGCCGCGCGGGCCATGGCCGAGCACCTCGTGCGCGACCGCGGCCGGGAGCGCGTCACCGTCGATCCGTACGCGTGGAACGAAGGTGCCGTCCGCGCGTGGGAACGTGCAGGGTTCGTCGAGGTCTCGCGCCACGGCGCCGGCGGCGAGTACACGGCGCCCTGGATCCTCATGGAGTTCCGTGACGCACGCCCGGAGATCGGTCAGAATCAGAACATGTCGATTCGCGGCAGACCCTGATCCGCCCGGCGTAGCGCTGCGACGCTCGTCGCGGCGCTGCTCGCGATCGAGCTGCTCGACGAGCTCGTCGGCGGCACCCGCGCGGCTGCGTGGCCGTCGATCCGGCACGACCTGGGCCTGAGCTACGGCGAGATCGGGCTCGCCCTCGCGATTCCGGGCTTCGTCGGGAGCGTTCTCGACCCTCTGGTCGGCGTCGCCGGAGACACGTCGCGACGACGTCGTGTCATGGCCGTCGGCGGCCTGGTCTTCGCGGTCTCCGCCGCGTTGACGGCAGCGGCCGGCGGGTTCTGGCTCCTGCTCGCCGCGCTCGTGCTCGGCAACCCCGCCACGGGCGCCTTCGTCTCGCTCGCGCAGGCGACGCTGATGGACGCCGACCCGTCGCAACGCGCCCGCAACATGGCGCGCTGGACGCTCGCGGGCTCCTTCGGCTACGTCGGCGGCCCGATCCTGCTCGCCGTCGCGGTGTACGCCGGCGTGGGCTGGCGCGGCGCGATCGCGGCGCTCGCCCTGGCCGCCCTTCCGCTCGCGCTCGCCTCGCTCCGCTTCCCGGGGCCCCGGCGCGATACGACGCCTCCGCTCCGCCTCGCCGCCCGGGAGGCGCTCGCGGCCGTCCGTCGCCGAGAGGTGCTACGGCTGCTCCTGCTGCTCGAGGCCTCCGACCTCCTGCTCGACGGCTTCCACGGCTTCATCGCGCTCTACCTCCACGACGCCGTCGGGCAGACGACGTCGTTCGCCGCGCTCGGTGTAGGCGTGTGGACCGCGGCCGGACTCGTGGGAGACTGGCTGCTCCTGCCCCTGCTGCGGCGCACGACCGGGGCCCGCGTGATCCGGGTCACCGCGTTCCTCTCGCTTTGGGCGTACCCGTCGTTCCTCCTCGTTCCCGGGCTCGCGCCGAAGCTCGCCCTCCTTGCCGCGCTCGGTCTCCTCAACTCCGGCTGGTACGCGATCCCGAAAGCATGGCTCTACGACGCGCTGCCGGACCGAAGTGGAGCCGCCGTCGCGGTCGGCGGCGTCGGCGGACTCGCCGGCGCCGCGGTCCCGTTGCTCCTCGGATTCCTGGCGGCCGGTGTCGGCATCGCGGCCATGATGTGGGCACTACTGCTCGCGCCCGTCGCGCTGCTGGCGCTCACGCCGCGCGACTAGACTTGGGGCATGCGCTCCGAGCGCGTGGTGACACCCCGCTAGTCGGCCTCCGGGTCGTCCTCTCCGTCCGTCGGTTTCGCGGTCGGATCGGGCACCGGAGACTCCTCCAGTTCCTCGTTCCTGTCGTCCTCGCGGGGGTGCATATCCTTGGCCGGTTCTGACATGAAGGTCGTCCTTCCCGACAACTCGAAGCTCGAACTTCCCGCCGGCGCGTCGGGTCTCGACGCCGCGCGCGCGATCGGCCCGAAGCTCGCCGAGCAGGCTGTGCTGGTGCGCGCAAACGGGCGCCTGCAGGATCTGCGGCTGCCGCTGCACGACGGCGACCCGATCCAGATCCTGACCACTCGTGACAAGCAGGATCCGGACGCGCTCGCGGTGCTGCGCCACTCCTCGGCACACCTCTTGGCGGAGGCGGTCACGCAGCTCTATCCGGGCGTCAAGCTCGCGATCGGGCCGCCGATCGAGAACGGCTTCTACTACGACTTCGACTTCCCGGAGCCGATCCGCGAGGAGGACCTGGAGAAGATCCAGGCCGAGATCGACCGCGAACTGGCGGAGGGACGCGAGTGGGTGCGCCAGGAGATCTCGCGCGACGAGGCCAAGCAGCTGTTCTCGTCGGATCCCTACAAGCTCGAGCTCGTCGACACGGCCGAGGGCGACATCTCGATCTACACGCAGGGCGACTTCACGGACCTCTGCCGCGGCCCGCACCTGCAGAACTCGAAGCCGATCAAGGCGCTCAAGCTGACCGGCCTCGCCGGCGCGTACTGGCGCGGCGACTCCTCGCAGCCGCAGCTCACCCGCATCTACGGCACGGCGTTCTACTCGCAGGAGGATCTCGACGCCTACCTCGAGCGGCTCGAGGAGGCGCGCCGGCGGGACCATCGTCGGCTCGGCACCGACCTCGATCTCTTCCACCTCTCCGACGTCTCTCCCGGTTCGCCGTTCTGGCATCCGAAGGGCATGGTGATCTGGAACGAGCTCGAGGCGCTCCGTCGCCGCATGAACTCGAAGCACGGCTACCTCGAGGTGAAGTCACCGCTCATCTACGACAAGAGCGTGTGGGAGACGAGCGGACACTGGGCGAAGTTCAGGGAGAACATGTTCCTCATCCCCGAGCCCGACCGGACGTACGGGATCAAGCCGATGAACTGTCCCGGGCACATGCTCCTCTTCAACAGCCGGCTCCACTCGTATCGGGAGCTGCCGGTGCGCTACGCCGAGGCGGCGCCGCTGCACAGGAACGAGCTCGCGGGCACGCTCCACGGCTTGACGCGCGTCCGCCACATCACCCAGGACGACGCGCACATCTTCGTCGCGGAGGAGCAGATCGAGGAGGAGATGGACCGCGTGCTCGCCTTTGTGCGCGAGCTCTACGGCATCTTCGGCCTCCAGCCGCATGCCGAGCTTTCGACGCGCCCCGACAACCGGGCCGGCGACGACGAGCAGTGGGACCGGGCAGAGGAGATCCTCGAGCGCGTCCTGAAGACGCACGGGATGGAGTACGTGGTCGGGGAGGGGGAGGGCGTCTTCTACGGGCCGAAGATCGATCTCCACGTGACCGACTCGCTCGGCCGCTCATGGCAGATGGCCACGATCCAGCTCGATTACCACATGCCGAAGCAGTTCGGGAACACGTTCATGGGCGAGGACAACCGTGAGCACCAGATCGTGGTCATCCACCGAGCGGTCATGGGCGCCTTCGAACGCTTCATCGGCATCCTCATCGAGCACTACGCCGGAGCGTTCCCCTTCTGGCTCGCGCCGGTGCAGGTGCGGGTGCTGCCGGTCGGCGAGGCGCACCTCGACGCGGCCAGGGACCTCGCGCAGCGCCTGGGCGCGACCTACCGGGTCGACGTCGCAGAGCCGACCGAGACGATCGGCAAGCGGATCCGCGCCGCGGAGCTCGAGAAGATCCCCTTCACGGTCGTCTACGGCGACCGCGAGAGTGACGAGAGCCTCGCGGTGCGCGAGCGCGGGGGAGAGCAGTCCACGCTCTCCCTGGCCGAGCTCCTCGCGCGGCTCGAGCCCCTGCTACCCTCTGACGTCTGAAAAGCAGGGGCGGACCGTTCCTCACCTCCCGGGCCACCACGGATCGCGGGGGTTCAACCGAGTCGAGAAAGAACGACGAGGACCGGGCCGCTGCATGCAGCGGCTTTTCATGTTGCGACAACGAAACGAGGAGGAGTAAGCCCAACTTGGTGATTTGCCTTTGAGGCCCAGACGCCGGCCATTCGACCAGACCCGCCCGGCGCCACGCGACACGACGCGCATCAACGACGCGATTCGTGTCGCCCGCGTCCGGCTGATCGACGACGACGGCAGCCAGCTCGGAATCAAGACCACGGACGACGCCCGCGAGTACGCCTACGGCAAGAACCTCGACCTCGTCGAGGTCGCCGCCCAGGCAGACCCGCCGGTGGCCAAGGTCATGGACTACGGGAAGTACAAGTACGAGCAGGAGCAGAAGGCGAAACAGGCCCGCAAGCACCAGAGCCAGATCCAGGTCAAGGAGATCAAGCTCCGGCCGAAGATCGGCATCCACGACTACAACACCAAGAAGGGCCACGTCGAGCGATTCCTCAACCAGCGCGCGAAGGTGAAGGTCACGATCATGTTCCGGGGACGGGAGCAGACCCATCCGGAACGGGGCCGCGACCTGCTCCTCCGCCTCGCGGACGACGTCAAGGAGATCGGCCAGATCGAATCCCAGCCGCTCCAGGACGGACGCAACATGGTGATGCTGCTCGGCCCGACGAAGTACGCAGGAGTGAAACGAGATGCCGAAAGTGAAGACACGGAGATCCGTGAAGAAGAAGTTCAAGGTGACGGGCAGCGGCAAGATCCTGCGCCGGCCGGCGATGCGGAGCCACAACCTGGAGAAGAAGTCGTCGAAGCGTAAGCGCGGCTTCCGCAAGGACCGGGAGGTCACCGGCGCCGACCGCGGCGGGATCAAGAAGATGCTGGGGATGGGCTGATGCCGCGCGTCAAGCGAGCCGTCCACGCGCACAAGAAGCGCCGCAAGGTTCTCGAGCAGGCCAAGGGCTACTGGGGCCGCAAGAGCACGCACTACCGCTACGCGAAGGAGCAGGTCGAGCACTCGCTCGTCTACGCCTACCGCGACCGGAAGGTGCGCAAGCGGGAGTTCCGCAAGCTCTGGATCACCCGGATCAACGCGGCCGCCCGCGCGAACGGTCTCTCCTACAACCAGTTCGTGCACGGCCTGTCGAAGGCCGGGATCGAGCTCGACCGGAAGGTGCTCGCAGACCTCGCCGTCAGCGACCCGGCCGCGTTCGGCGCGATCGCCGAGCAGGCGAAGGCCGCACTCCAGAGCTGAACCGTCGGGAGGCGTTCGAGCTCCAGGCGCGTCACTTCGCGCGCGAGTCGCCGCTGTACGAGCGGCTCGCGCACGGGCTCGCCGACGAGCCGCTGCTTCCCGTGGAGGTGGACTGGCGCTATCCGCTGCAGCTCTTCTCCGGGCTGCACTACCTCGTCCTCGCCGGGCGGGCGTCCTGGGAGGACGTCGGCTCGGCGCTGGCCGACGAGGCGGACTTCCTCGGCGAGTGGGTGGCGACCGAGCGCGTCCAGACGAACGAGCCGCGGCGCTGCTGGTGGCTCGTGCCGTGCTTCCTCGAGGCCGCTCGCCGCACCGGGGCCGAAGCGTTCGACTGTCTCGAGCTCGGCTGCAGCGCCGGGCTGAACCTGCTCTGGGACCGGTACGGCTACGCGTACGCGTCGGGAGGCTTCGAAGGGTCGCCGGTGTTCCGCGGCGAGGAGCGAGGGAAGCCGGTGCCGGTTGCGGCGCTCCCGCGAGTGCGCGCGCGCGTCGGAGTCGACCTCGCACCGCCCGATCTGCACGACGAGGAGGGCGTGCGCCTGGTGAAGGCGTTCGTGTGGGCCGGGCAGGACGAGCGGCTCGCCGACCTGGAGGCGGCAATCGCCGTCTGGCGGCGCGATCCGCCGCAGGTCGTGGTCGGGGACCTCGTGGACGAGCTCCCGGCGCTGCTCGGGCGGCGCAGCGACGACGCGGTGCTGCTCGTGTGGGAGACGGCCGTGTTCGGCTACCTGCCGCAGGAGCGTCGCGAGCGCGCGCGGGCGCTGATCGCGGAGAGCGGGTGCGTGTTCGTCCACACGGGTCGGCCCCGGGACGGGAGTCACGACTACTACGGCCTGTTCGTCGACGAGGACGAGGTCGCGCACGCCGAGTTCCACGGGGCATGGGTCGAGTGGCTTGCGTGATCACGTCGCGCGACAACGAGCGGCTGAAGCTCCTCCGCAAGCTTCACGACCGGCGCTGGCGGGACAAGCTTGGGCTGTTCGCGGTCGAGGGGGAGGACCTGGTCGAGGCGGGGGTCGCCGCCGGGCTCGAGCCCGCGGACGTGCTCGTGGCGGGCGAGGACGTCGCGCCCGAGCTGCTGGCGGAGGTGTCGGCTCTCGCCCATCCGCCGCGCGTGGTCGCGGCCTTCCGGCGGGACGACCTGCCGCGGGGGACGCGGCCGGTCACGCTGGCGCTGTGGCACGTCGGCGATCCGGGCAACGTCGGGACGCTGCTGCGCGCGGCGGACGCCTTCGGAGCCGGCGTGGCGCCGTCGGACGGCTGCGCCGATCCCACCGGCCCGAAAGCCGTGCGCGCCTCGATGGGCTCGCTCTTCCGGGTTCCGCTGAGTGGGTTCGACGAGCCGCAGGCGAGACGGGTCGCGCTCGTGCCGCGTGGCGGAATCCCGCTTCCCGACCTGAATCTGGACGGAGACGTCGTGCTCGTGCTCGGTGCGGAGCGAGAGGGTCTGCCGGCCGAGGTGCTCGAGCTTTGCGACGAACGGGCCTCGATCCCTCAGACCGGAGGCAGCGAGTCGCTCAACGTCGCGCTGGCAGGCGCGATCGCGCTCTACGAGCTCGCGCGGCGCAACCCGGCCTAGAAAAGCGGCCGGCCCCCTGGCGGAGGCCGGACCAGAGATTCGCCGAGCCGGTTTCGCTTTCGTCCGCCTCGTCCAACCGGCCCTTCGCCTCGGGATTGCTCCCTCTTCGTCCGACCGCTCGGTCGAGGTTTCGACCTACTCGCGCTCCGTGCTCGGCGCAAGAAGGAAACTATGCGAACGCGGTCACCGGATCAAGACCGGGCGTCAACGTTTTTGTCGCAATTTGCGCGCGGATCACTTTCGGCGGGCGATCCAGACACTGTCCTCGCCTCCGGTGAACGGTCGGCGGTCGAACCACCCGTAGCACTCGAGCACCTCGAAGCCCGCTTCGGCGAGGAGGGAGTTCCATCGCGCCGGCTCGATCCACCAGAGCGTCATCGTCGAGGCGCCCTGCGGGCCCCGCACGGACAGCGTCAGCGTCTGCTCCGCGAGATCCCAGTCGGCGCGCTCGTCGATGCCCGGCTCCCGCTCGATCCACCGCCCGTGCGTCTCCTCGACGTCCTCCCGCGACGGCGTGAAGACGTCGAAGACGAGGCGCCCGCCGGGCCGGAGCAGCTCGCGCGCGGCCTGCAGCGCGTCCCTGCGCTCGTCGTCGTCCCGCAGGTGGAGGTAGGAGCGGAACGGACACGTCACGAGCCGAACGCGCTCATCGACCGGCGGCCGCCGCAGGTCGCCGAGCCGCAGGTCGAGCCGTGCCTCGACGCCCGCCTCGCGCGCCCGCTCGGCGCAGACCGCGAGCATCCCGGCGGACGAGTCGACACCGATCACCTGCACGCCCGCAAGCGCCGTCGGGATCGCGATCCGCCCCGTTCCCACGGCCAGCTCGACCACGTCGCCGTCCGCCGCAAGCGCCTCGTCGACGTAGAACGAGACGTCCTCGACGACGCTCGCGCTCCACGGGTCGTAGAGCTGCGCGATGGGGTCGTAGGCGCTCAGGGCTTTCGGGCGACCCAGACCATCTCGAGCGACTCGTCGGTGTACGGCTCGCGCTCGAAGCCGCCGTAGAGGGCCTCGACCTCGAGCCCCGCGACGTCGATCAGCCCTTCCCACTCCGACTTGGTCGCCCACCAGAGCCGGATCGTCGCGCCGTCGTCGCGCGCGATCTCGATCCGGTTGTCCGCCGCCACGTAACGGAGCGTGTGCACGATGCCGTTGTGGTCCTGCGTCGTGCCGTCGTTGCGGGCGGCGACGGACGGGCTGAAGACGAAGGCGTTGAACGCGAATCGTCCGCCGGGCCGCAGCGACCGCGCCACCCGCTCGAACACCTGTCGCTTCTCGTGCCAGCCGCGCAGGTGCAGGAGCGAGCGGAACGGGACGTAGATCAGCGCGGCCGGCTGCTCGAGCTCGAGCTCGCGGACGTCGCCCAGCCGGAGCTCGAGCGGCAGCCCTGCCGACCGCTCTCGGGCGATCTCGAGCATCGCCGGCGACGAGTCGATGCCGAGCACCGGCTTACCCGTCTCACGCACGACCTCGATCGCCACGCGGCCGCTCCCGACCATCAGCTCGACGATCGGCCCCTCGGCCTCGCGGGCCAGCGAGACGTAGTGGGCCACGTCCTCGGTCATGTGCTCGGCCCACTGGTCGTAGATGGGCGCCCAGGCGTCGTATTCGCTCACGGCGGGTAGTATCCGCACAGATGTCCGCTTCGCGCGCGTTCGCCTTTACGCAGCCCCGGCTCGCCGCCGGGGTGCCGGCGCGCCGGTAGGCGTCGTCTCCTCAGCTCGGGCCGGGGCGTGAGTCGCCGACGTTCCCGTGCCCGCGAAAGGAGGAGAAACCGTTGGATACAGTCGCCCGCGTGAATCCGGACGACCTCGAGAAGGAGGCGCTCGCCGCCGCAGCGGAGGCGCGATCGCTGGCCGCCCTCTCGGAGGTGCGCATCCGCCACCTCGGCCGGAACAGCGCACTGAAGCTCGCGTTGCGCGGCGTGCGCGACCGCGAGACCGGGATGACGCTCAACGCCGTGCGCGAGACGGTCGAGGCCGCGCTCGCGGCGAGGGAGGAGGAGCTCGCCCGCGCCGAGCTCGAGGAGCGGCTCGCCACGGAGCGGGTCGACGTCACGCTGCCGGCCGAGCTGCTCGGCCCTCCCCGGCTGCGGGCCCGCGGCTCGCTCCATCCTTCGACCCTCGTGCGTCGCGACGTCGAGGACATCTTCCTCGGCCTGGGCTACGAGATCGTCGACGGCCGCGAGGTCGAGACGACGCGGTACAACTTCGACGCCCTCGGCTTCCCGGACTGGCACCCGGCCCGCTCGCCGCGCGCCTCGCTCTTCCTGAACGACAAGACCGTCCTGCGGACCGAGACGTCGCCCGCGCAGATCCACAAGATGGAAGAGCGGCGGCCGCCGATCTACATGGTCTCGATCGGGCGCGTCTACCGGCGCGACACGATCGACGCGACCCACTTCCCGATCTTCCACCAGTTCGAGGGGCTCGCGATCGACACGGACATCACACTCGCGGACCTCAAGGGGACGCTCCGCCACGTGATGCGGCAGCTCTACGGGGACGAGCGCGAGGTTCGCTTCCGCACGCACTACTTCCCGTTCACGGAGCCGTCGATGGAGCCGGACGTCTCGTGCTTCAACTGCGGCGGCGCCGGCTGCCACATCTGCAAGCACTCGGGCTGGATCGAGATGGGCGGCTCGGGAATGGTCGATCCCTACCTCTACGAGTTCGTCGGCTGGGGGCCCGAGGAGTACACGGGGTTCGCGTTCGGCATGGGAATCGAACGGACGGCGCAGCTCCGCTACGGCATCGCCGGCCTCCGCCCGTTCTGGGAGAACGACCTGCGCTTCCTCAGGCAGTTCCGATGAGGGTCCCGCTCAGCTGGCTGCGCGAGTACGTGCGCGTCGACGCGGATGCGCAGGAGATCGCGGACGCGCTCTCGATCTCGACGGCCGAGGTGCACGGCGTGCAACGCGTCGGCGTGGACGGCGAGCTCAGGCTGTTCCGCGTCGGACACGTGCTCGAGGCGGCGAAGCATCCGGACGCCGACCGGCTCCAGCTCACGTCGGTCGACGTCGGGGAGGATCGCCCGTACTCGATCGTGTGCGGCGCCTGGAACTTCGGCGCCGGCGCCAAGGTGGCGGTGGCCCTGCCCGGGGCGACGCTCCCGAACGGGCTGACGCTCGAGCGGCGCAAGCTGCGCGGCCAGGTCTCCGAGGGGATGATTCTCGCCGAGGACGAGCTCGACCTCGGCGTCGACCACAGCGGGATCATCGTCCTCGACGACGGGCTCGAGGCCGGAACGCCGCTGGCCGACGTCCTGCCGCTCGTCGACGAGGTGCTCGACCTCGACCCGACCGGAAACCGGCCCGACCTCTTCGCGGTGTACGGCGTCGCGCGCGAGGTCGCGGCGCTCCTCGGCGGCGAGCTGCTCCCGCTGCCTGGCAAGGAGCCGCAGCGCGACGGCGACGAGCCGGTCGGCATCGGGATCGAGGATCCGGAGGGCTGTCTCCGCTTCATCGGCCGCGCCTTCCGCGAGGCCTCGATCGGCGAGTCTCCCCCGTGGCTGAAGGCGCGCCTGCGGCATTCCGGGGTGCGCGCGATCTCGAACGTCGTCGACGTGACGAACTACGTGATGCTCGCGCTCGGCAGCCCGCTCCACGCATACGACCTCGACCTCCTCCGCGGCGGGCTCGTCGCGCGCCGCGCGCGCGAGGGCGAGAAGGTGCGGACGCTCGACGGCGTCGAGCGCACGCTGAGCGCCGAGGATCTCGTGATCGCCGACGGCGAGCGGGCCGTCGGGCTCGCCGGGATCATGGGCGGCGAGGAGACGGAGGTCTCCTCCTCGACGACGAACGTCCTGCTCGAGGCGGCGAACTTCGAGCCGATCGGGATCCTGCGCAGCTCGGAGCGGCACGCCCTCCGCACCGAGGGCTCCAACCGCTGGGAGAAGGGCGTAGACCCCCACGTCGCGGGGCCGGCGGCGACGTACGCGACGCAGCTCATCGTCGAGCTGACCGGCGCGCGCTGGACCGGGGCGGAGGACGTGCAGGGCGAGCTGCCGCAGCCGACGGTGGTCACGCTGCGGCCCGAGCGGACGAACGCCCTGATCGGGCTCGCGGTGGCCGAGGAAGAGCAGGCCGAGATCCTCGCCCGGATCGGCTTCGAGCGGCTGAAGAAGGGCTTCCGCGTGCCGACCTGGCGCGCACGCGACGTGACGCGCGAGGTCGACCTGATCGAGGAGGTCGCGCGTTTCAAGCTGCCCGAGATCCCGTTCACCCTGCCTCGTCGCGAGGCGATGTTCGGGCGGCTCACGCGTGAGCAGCGCCTGCGCCGGCGGGTCGAGGACGCGCTCGTCGGCGCCGGCTACTCGGAGGTGTACACGCCCACGTTCGTCGCCGAGGGCGACCTGCGGCTCCCGGAGCCGCTCTCGGCCGAGGCGGCCGCGCTGCGCGTCGTCCTCTACGACTCGCTGCTCGAGCCGGCCCGCCGCAATGCCGACGCGGGCGCCGACGACGTCGCGCTGTTCGAGGTCGCCCGGGTCTACCGCGACGCCGGAGGCGATCTGCCCGAGGAGCGGTGGCACGTTGCGGGCATTGCGGACGGCGGCTTCGCCGAGGCCAAGTGGGCGGTGGAGCAGGTCTATTCCGCGCTCGGCGTCGAGCCGGGCTACGAGCGGGCGAGCCAGCCGTTCCTCCACCCGGGCAAGGCCGCACGCACCGGCGAAGGGTGGCTCGGCGAGCTCCACCCGGCCCTGCTCGACGGCGTGTGGGGAGTGTTCGAGCTCGACCTCGACGCGCTCGCCCGGACAGCGCCCCAGGTCGTCGGCTTCGCCCCGGTCAGCCCATATCCGTACGTCCGGCAGGATCTCGCCTTCGTCGTCGACGAGGAGACGACTGCGGCAGACCTCCTCGCCGCGATCCGCGAGGCGGCCGGGGAGCTGCTCCGCGAGCTCGAGGTCTTCGACGAGTACCGGGGCGAGCAGATCGGCGAAGGGAAGCGGTCGCTCGCATTCCGGCTCGCCTTCGGCTCCCTCGAGGGGACGCTCACGGACGAGGACGTCGCGCCAATCCGCGCCTCGATCGTCGACGCGCTCGCCTCCCGCTTCGACGCGGTGCTGCGGGGCTAGCCGGCTACTTCTCGTCCCGTCGGCGCAGGAGCCTGACGATCGTCTTCGCGGCGAGGGCTGCTCCAGTGGCCGCGCCGACCGCGGCTCCGAGCCTCTTGCCCCGCTCGGCCGTCTGGCCGAGCTCCTCGCGCAGCGATGCGACGGCGTCGGTCAGCTCCCGCCGCTCGTCCGCGATCTCGCGCTTGAGCTCAGACTCCGTCGCCATTGCGCAACGCCTCCGTCGTCAGCCGTGCCTCCTCGATCGCCTGCTCCGGCATCGGCTTGGAGCCCTTCTTCAGGAGCACGACGCCCACGCCGCCGAGGATCGCGGCGAGCAGCAGGAGTCCTCCGAACATGATCAGCAGGGCGGCCCAGACGGGCAGGGCCGTCGCGATGCCCGCCGTGGCGGCGGCGAGGCCGAAGGCGAGCGCCGTGAGGGCGAGCAGCGCTGCCCCGCCGGCGAGGCCGATGCCGATGCCGAGCGCTGCGGCCTTGCGCTTCAGCTCGGCCGCGGCAAGCTGCAGCTCGAGCCGCACGAACGAGCGTGCGTGGTCGGCCACCCGCTTGGTCGCACCGGAAAGCCCGATTCCGTTCACGCTTCTCTCCTTACCACGGAACGCCGACCGTAACTCACGCCGTCAGGCCGGTCGGCGTCCGACGACGAAGGTGGCGCCCTGGGTGCCCACCGGATGCACGTCGCTGAGCGCCCGCGTGATGCGGACGTGACCGGTGATCCCGGCTTCGTCGAGGCGGGCGAGACAGCGGCCGACCATGCCGGGGGAGGCGCCGTACCCACGCGTGCTCGCGCAGCGGAAGCGGAAGCCGGGCCTGCCGGTCGACTGGATCGGGTTGATGGGAGCGCAGAGGACGGCACCCCGGTCGACGTCCGCGCTCGAGTCGAGCTCGAGCTCGGCCACGAGGTCGCTCCAGTCGGACGGCAGCGCTTCGAGCGCCGCCTGCCACTCGGCCTCGAGCGTCGGGCGCGCGACCTGGGCCGGCGCCTCGGCCTCGCTCGCTCCGACGAGACTCAGCTCGCCGGCGACTCCCTCCGAGTCGATCCGGCCGAGCAGACGCCGCGCGGCCTCGGGTCCGATCCCGTGGCCGCCGCGCGCGACGTAGAAGCGGACGGTGTCGCCGGACAGGCCGGGACCGGCCGGCGCCAGCAGCGCAGCGGCGCGTTCCCGCGCCCCTTCGGCGCCGATCCGGAGGCTCAAGCGGACGTCGCTCCACCTCGGATCCAGGCCGCTCTCGATGCCGTTCCACTGCTCGACGAGCCGCACGGCGGGAACCGTACACTCGGACGATGGCCAAGGTGGAGCAGAGAGCGAGTCTGGCGAAGAGCGACCTGCACGACGTGCTGCGGGAGATGCTCCTCATCCGGCGCTTCGAGGAGAAGGTCGAGGAGCGCTTCCGGGCGGGCGAGCTGCCCGGCTTCCTCCACGTTGCGATCGGTCAGGAGGCCTGCGCCGTCGGCGTCTGCCGCGCGCTCGAGGACGGCGACGTCATCGCCTCGACGCACCGCGCGCACGGGCACACGCTCGCGAAGGGAACGCACCCGAACGAGCTGATGGCCGAGCTGTACGGCAAGCAGGAGGGCTGCTCGCGCGGCTACGGCGGCTCGATGCACCTCTACGACGTCGAGCGCGGCAACCTCGGCGCGAACGCCGTCGTCGGCGGCGGGCTCCCGCAGATCACCGGCGCCGCCCTCGCGTTCAAGCTGCGGGGTGAGCCGCGCGTCGCGGTCTCGTTCTTCGGCGACGGGGCCACCAACATCGGCACCTTCCACGAGGCGCTCAACCTCGCCCAGCTCTGGCAGGTGCCTGCGGTCTTCGTGCTCGAGGACAACAAGTGGGCCGAGTCGACGCCCGAGTCCCAGCACTCGCCGATCCGGGATCTCTCCGACCGTGCGAAGGCGTTCGGGATGAAGACGCTGAAAGCCGACGGCCAGGACGTCGAGCTCGTCTACCGGACCGCGCGCAAGGCGCTCGACCACGCGCGCAGCGGCGACGGGCCGGTCTTCGTCCATCTCGAGACGATCCGGTTCTCCGGTCACTACATCGGCGACCCGCAGGTCTACCGCGACCGGGACGAGGCACGGAAGCTGCGCGAGACGCGCGACCCGATCGAGCTCCTGCGCGCGAAGCTCGAGGTGTCCGACGAGGACTTCGCGGCGCTCGACGCCGAGGTGACCGAGATCGTCGAGGCGTCGGTCGAGTTCGCGAAGAACGGCACCGACCCCGCGCCGGAAGACGCGCTCAAGAACGTCTATGCCTGAGCTCACGTACCGCGAGGCAGTCCGCGACGCGCTCGCTCAGGCGATGCGCCAGGACGACGACGTCTTCATCATGGGCGAGGACATCGCGGAGATGGGCGGCTCGATGGGCGTCACCGCCGGGATGCTCGACGAGTTCGGCCCCGAGCGCGTGCGCAACACGCCGATCTCGGAGATGGCGCTCGCCGGCGCGGCGATCGGCGCCGCGGTGCAGGGCATGCGCCCGGTCGCCGAGATCATGTACGAGGACTTCCTGACGCTCGCCGCCGAGCAGGTCGTGAACCAGGCGGCGAAGCACCGCTACATGTCCGGCGGACAGGTCAGCGTCCCGGTCGTCTTCCGCACGCAGGGCGGCGCCGGCTGGTCGCCGGGAGCCCAGCACGCGCAGCAGCTCGAGGCGTGGTTCGTCCACGTGCCGGGGCTCAAGGTGGTGTTCGCATCCACGCCGGAAGACGTGCGCGGCCTCCTGTGGTCGGCGATCTACGACGACAACCCCGTCGTCTTCTTCGAGCACCGCACCCTGTACCCGGTCAAGGGGGACGTGCCGGAGAAGATCGAGCCGATCCCGATCGGGCGCGCCCGCGTCCATCGCGAGGGTGAGGACGTGACCGTGATCGCGACGGGCCGGCTCGTCCACGAGAGCCTCAAGGCGGCGGAGGAGGCGGAGAGCGACGGCATCTCGGTCGAGGTCGTCGACCCTCGCACGCTTCAGCCCCTCGACGAGGAGGCCCTCGTCTCGTCGGTGAAGAAGACGAACCGGGCCGTCGTCGCGCACGAGGCCGTGACGCGGATGGGCTTCGGCGCCGAGGTCGCGGCCGTCCTCCAGTACCAGGCGTTCGACTGGCTCGACGCGCCGATCGAGCGCGTCGGGGCGAAGTTCGCGCCGCTGCCGTTCGCGCCCGTGATGGAGGCGTTCGTCGTTCCGCACGCCGAGGACGTGCTCGCCGCGATCAAGCGGACCGTGGGGAAGGCATAGCCGTGGCGACCGAGGTCATCCTCCCGCGCCTCGGCCAGGGGATGGAGTCCGGCACGATCGTGCGCTGGCTGAAGGCGGAGGGCGAGGCGGTCGAGAAGGGCGAGCCGCTGTTCGAGCTCGACACCGACAAGGTGACGCAGGAGGTCGAGGCCGAGGCGGCCGGCGTCCTGCTCAAGATCGCGGTCGCGGAGGGCGAGGTTCCGGTCGGGCAGACCGTGGCCTTCATCGGCGCGGCGGGCGAGGACGTCCCCGAGGTCGCGACGGCGACCCCGCGGGAGGAGGGGAAGGCCGAGAAGCAGCCGGAGCCTCCACCGCAGGAAGCTGCGCAGCCGGCGGCGGTCGCGTCCGGCAACGGCCGCATCAAGGCCTCGCCGCTGGCCCGTCGCATGGCGCGTGAGCGAGGCGTCGAGCTCTCCGGGATCCGCGGCACCGGCCCCGACGGCCGCATCGTCGCCGAGGACGTCGAGCGAGCAGGCACCGGTGGACCGGGCCCGGCGCCGGTCGTGCGGGCCACGGTGCCGGCCGGGGAGGTCGAGCGCGTCCCGCTGACGAACATCCGCAAGACGATCGCCCGCCGGCTGACCGAGGCGTGGCAGATCCCGGTCTTCCAGCTCCAGAACTCGGCCGACATGACGCGCGTGAACGCGCTCGTCGCGCGGCTCCGCGAGCGCGATCCGGAGATCCGCGTCACCGTCACCGACGTCCTCACCAAGGTCTGCGCACAGGCGCTCATGCGACACCGCGAGGTGAACGCGGAGTTCACCGAGGAGGCGATCGTCCTCCACCCGAGCGCCGACGTCGGCCTCGCCGTCGCGGCCCCGCAGGGCCTCGTCGTGCCCGTGATCCGCAGCGCCGAGCGGCTCACGCTGACCGAGATCGCCGGCGTGCGCGCCGACCTCGTCGGCCGTGCCCGCGACAGCAAGCTCCGAGCCGAGGATCTCGAGGGCGGGACGTTCACGCTCTCGAACCTCGGCATGTACGCCGTCGAGAGCTTCACGGCCGTCCTGAACCCGCCGCAGGCGGCCATCGTCGCCGTGGGCGCGTCCGAGGACCGCGTCGTACCGGCCGAGGGCGGGACGGCGGTGCGGCCGATGGTCACGCTCACCGCCACCTTCGACCACCGCGCCGTCGACGGCGCGCCCGCGGCGGCGTTCCTCCAGACCCTCAAGGAGAGCCTCGAAGATCCGGGGCTCGCGCTGTAGAGCCGGCCGATGGCGCCGACGGTCTGGTACCACGTCCGCGACCTCGACCAGGGTCGACGCTTCTACCGGGAGCTGCTCGGCTTCGAGGAGCTGTCGGTCGACTTCGAGGCGCGCTGGTCGACGCTGCGGCGCGGGGAGATGGAGATCGGGCTCGCCGAGGGAGAGCCGACCGAAAGCGGTGTCGCCCACGTCGACGTCGCCGATCTCAAGGACGAGGCGGACCGGCTCCGCGAGTCGGGCGTCGAAGTCGGGATCGTTCTCGAGCTGACGGGGGAGATGCGCCTCCTGGACGTCTACGACCCCGACGGCAACCGGATCCAGCTCGCGCAGGAGCTCTAGGCGACGACGTGCTTCGTCCCGTCGACCAGCAGGACATGCGCTTCCTCCGCGACATGCTCCGTCACGCGTACCACTGGCGGATCGCGCAGGATCCCGACCTGCCGGTCTTCCGCTACGTCCAGAACTGGGGGCGGCGCGGCGACGCCGGTGTGATCGCCTCCTCCGGTCCGAACGCCTACGCCGCGGCGTGGTACCGGCTGTTCCCGGCGTCGGCGCCGGGCTTCGGCTTCGTCGACGAGGAGACGCCCGAGCTGACGATCGCGGTCGTCCCGAGCCAGCGCGGTCACGGGACGGGCGGCGAGCTGCTCGAGGCCCTGCTCGCACAGGCTCGCGCGGAGGGCTTCTCCCGGATCAGCCTCAGCGCCGAGCTCGGTCAGACCGGCTTCTACGAGAAGCACGGCTTCCACGAGCTCCGTCGCGAGGACGGAACCGTGACGATGGTCGCCGACCTCTGATTAGTGTCAGGCCGAACGAGAGAGGGAGAATGAGCAATGGATGTTGACGTCGCCGTCCTCGGAGGCGGCCCGGGCGGCTACACGGCCGCCATTCGCGCCGCGCAGCTCGGCGCGAAGGTCGCCTGCATCGAGCGGGAGCCGGAGCTGGGCGGCACCTGCCTGCGCGTGGGCTGCATCCCCACCAAGGCGTGGGTGCAGACGGCGTTCGCGCTCAAGGAGGCGAAGGAGCACTTTGCGAGATTCGGCGTCGAGGTGAGCGAGCCGAAACTCGACCTCGCGGCGGCGAACGCCTGGAAGGCGGGGGTCTCCAAGCAGATGACGTCGGGCGTCGAGAGCCTCTTCAAGGCAAACGGCGTCGAGTGGGTGCAAGGCGTGGGCACGTTCGCCGACGCGAACACGATCACGGTCGAGGGTGGGGAGAACGTCTCCTTCCGGTCGGCGATCGTCGCGACGGGCTCCTATCCGCTCCGTCCGCCGATCGACGGCCTCGACTCGCCGCGCTGCGTCGACTCGACCGGCCTGCTCGCGCAGGAGCAGGTGCCGGGCCGGCTCGTCATCCTCGGCGGCGGCATCATCGGCTGCGAGTTCGCCTCGATCTTCAGCCGCTTCGGCTCGGAGGTGACGATCGTCGAGATGCTCGATTCGCTGATCCCGCAGGAGGATGCCGACGCCGCCAAGGAGCTGGCGAAGCAGTTCGGGCGCCGCGGGATCGCGCTCCAGCTCGGCAAGCAGTGCACGAAGGTCGAGGACGACGGCGCGCAGCTCACCGTCCATTACGGCGACGGCGAGACCGTGCAGGCCGACCTGATGCTCGTGAGCGTCGGGCGCGGGCCGCTCGTCGAGGGGATCGGGCTCGAGACGGCGGGCGTCGAGTACGACCGGCGCAGCGGCATCGCGACGGACGAGCACCGGCGGACGAGCGTCCCGCACATCTACGCCGTCGGCGACTGCGCCGGCTACTGGCAGCTTGCCCACACCGCCTTCCGCGAGGGTGAGATCGCCGCCGAGAACGCGACCGGCCACGAGGCGGTCTTCGACAACCGCGCGATTCCGCGTCCGATCTACACCGATCCGGAGATCGCGGCGGTCGGCCTGACCGAGGCCGAAGCGCGCGAGCAGTACGGCGACGACGTGACCGTCGGCCGCTTCCCGTGGGTCGCGAACGCACGCGCCGTGATGCAGGACGAGACGGTCGGCTGGGTGAAGTCGATCCACGAGACGCGGTACGGCGAGCTGCTTGGCCTGGTGATGGTCGGCCCGCACGTGACCGACATGGTGGAGGCCGGCGTCGTCGCGATCGACGCCGAGTCGACCGTCGAGACGGTTGCGGACGGCATCGCGCCGCATCCGACCCTGTCGGAGGCGATCAAGGAAGCGGGTCTCGTCGCGCTCGGCCGCGCCATCCACATCCCGAACCGCAAGCCCCGCGCCGCTGCGCCTGCTTAAGGCCGGTCGGAGCAGGACAGGAGGAGTGCCATGACCATAGTGAACAGACGCAACGCCATCGTCGGCTTCCTCACGCTCAAGGTGGGGAAGGTCGTCGCCCGCCGCAAGGCGAAGCAGGTCGGCGGCAAGCTGACGAACTGGCGAAAAGCGAACGAGAACAAGAAGAGCGACAAGAAGAGCGAGTAGGTGACCGGCCTCTTCCGCGCCTCGATCGACGGCCTCGTGCCGTACGAGCCGGGCAAGCCGGTCGAGGCCGTGCAGCGGGAGCTCGGGCTCGAGCACGTCGTCAAGCTCGCCTCGAACGAGGGGCCGTTTCCTCCGTTCCCGGCGGCGCTCGAGGCGATGCAGCGCGCCGCGCTCGAGCTCAACCGCTATCCGGACGGCGGCGCCTGGGCGCTCCGGACGGAGCTCGCGGAGCGGCACGGCGTCGCCTTCGAGGAGCTGATCGTCGGAGCGGGCGCGGACGGGATCATCGACCTGCTCGCGCAGGCGACCCTCGATCCGGGCGACGAGGTCGTCTGCGGCTGGCCCTCCTTCCCGAGCTACGTCCTCACGGCGGCGAAGCTCGGCGCGGAGGCGCGACGCGTCCCACTTCGCAGCCACACCTACGACCTCGACGGGCTCCTCGCGGCGATCGGGCCGCGGACGAAGCTCGTCTACGTCTGCCATCCGAACAACCCGACCGGGACGGCGAACGGCCGGGCCGAGCTGCTCGCCTTCATCGACAGGCTTCCGGAGCATGTCCTGTGCGTCCTCGACCAGGCGTACTTCGAGTACATCGACGACCCCGACTACGTCGACGGGCTCGATCTCTTCCGCGAGGGCCGCCGCGTCGCGGTGCTCCGGACGTTCTCCAAGATCTACGGTCTCGCCGGTCTGCGGGTGGGCTGGGGCGTCGCGCCTGCGGACGTCGTCACGGCGACGAGCAAGGTGCGGCGCGCATTCGACGTCGCCGCGACGGCGCAGGCTGCCGCCCTGGCGAGCCTCGACGACGCGCAGGAGATCGCGCGCCGCCGGGGGCTGAACGCGACGGGCCGCGACCGCCTCGCCGAGATCCTGCGCGGTCACGGACTGGAGCCGGCCGGGCCCGCGCGCGGGAACTTCCTCTTCGCGGACGTCGGCGGCGGGCGGGAGATGTTCGAGCGGCTGCAGCGCGAGGGGGTCATCGTCCGCCCGCTCGACGGCTTCGGCGCGCCGGAGGGGATCCGCGTCACGGTGGGCGCGCCGGAGGAGAACGAAGCCTTTGCCGTCGCCTTGGGACACGTCCTTTCGGGCGTCTCGTAACCGACTGGCGCAGGTGGTACTTTCGGGCGCAACCTCGTGAGGGTCTCGTCTGCCCAGTTGACGCCGCTCAGGTTGCCGGGGTTCCGGAACCTCTTCTTCGCGACGCTCGGATCGAGCGTCGGGACGCTGCTGGCTGCGGTCGCTCTCGCGCTGGACGTCCAGCACCGCACGAACTCCGGCCTCTGGGTCGCGGCAGTGCTCGTCGTCGAGTTCCTGCCGACGATCGTCGTCGGCCTCCTGCTCGGGCCGCTCCTCGACCGGCTCGAACGGCGGTCGCTGATGATCGCCGCCGACGTCGTCCGGGTCGGCGTCTTCGTGGCGCTCCCGTTCGCGACGAACGCCGCGACGGTCGTCTGGCTCGCGTTCGCCGCCGGGCTCGCGACCGGGTTCTTCCGCCCGGCCGTGTACGCCGGCATCCCGAACCTCGTGACCGACGAGGAACTGCCGGCCGCGAACGCCCTCCTGCAGACGGTCGAGAACGCGAGCTGGGCGGTGGGACCGCTCCTCGGCGGCGCGTTGACCGGACTCGCGGGGCCGTCCGTCCCGTACGCGATCAACGCGGCGTCCTTCGTCGTCTCGATCGCGCTCCTGATACGCATCCCGCCGCGCCTGCTGCAGAGCGAGCGCGCGCTGTCGCGCGGCCACTGGCGCGACCTCGCCGACGGGTTCGGCGCAGCGCTTCGCTCGCCGTCGATGCGGACCGTCCTCGTCGCCTGGGGAATCGGCTCGCTCGCCGCCGGCGCCACCGCCGTCAGCGAGCCCTTCCTCGCCAGGCACACGTTCTCCGCCGGCGACTTCGGCTACGGCCTCCTCTACGGCGCCATCGGCTGCGGCCTGGTGCTCGGCACCCTCGCCGGTGCGCCCGCGCTCGCCCGCCACAGCGTCGCGCGAGTCTACGCGGCCGGTCTCACGCTCCTGGCGGTCGGCTACCTGGCGGTCGCCGCGAGCCCGAACGTCTGGGTCGCCGCCGTCTGCTGCGTGGTCTCGGGCATCGGGAACGGGGCGGCCATCCTCTGCAACGCGCTGCTCGTCCAGCGCGGGACGTTCGACATGATGCGCGGACGCGCGCTCACGTTCGTGATGAGCGTGACGTACGCGCTCGTCGGGATCGGCAACGGGGTCGGCGGGCTCCTCGTCCACGGTGCGGGCCCTCGCTGGATCTGGGCCGGCGCGGGCGGAGCCGTGCTCGTCGCCGCGCTCGCCGGCTCGCTGCTTGCGCGCAAGCTCGGCGGCGAGACCGCCGCCGAGACCGAGGTCCTCCCCGCGGAACCCGCATCGGTCGCCACGGCGAACTAGCGCTTCCCAGCGAGGGAAGCGCCGCTTCGCGGGCTTTCTCTAGATTCCGCTGCGTGGCGGGGCGGCGCGACTGGACTCGGGAGGATCTGGCGGCCGGCGTCCGCGACGGAGACCGGCGGGCGCTCGCCCGCGCGATCTCGCTCGTCGAGGACGGCGATCCGCTCGCGTACGGGGTCGTCGCCGACCTCTATCCGCAGACCGGATCCGCCTACTCGGTCGGCGTCACCGGTCCGCCGGGGGTGGGCAAGTCGAGCCTCGTCTCGGCGTTGATCCGGCACGTTCGCGGGCGCGACGTCACGGTCGGCGTCGTCTCGGTCGATCCCTCGAGCCCGTTCTCGCACGGCGCGCTGCTCGGCGACCGGATCCGGCTCAGCGACCACTTCCTCGACCCCGAGGTCTTCATCCGGTCGATGGGAACGCGCGGGCATCTCGGCGGTCTCGCCGAGGCTGCGCTGCAGGCGCTGCTCGTGCTCGACGCGGCCGGCAAAGACATCGTCTTCCTCGAGACCGTCGGGGCGGGGCAGAGCGAGGTCGAGGTGATCGGGATCGCCGACACCGTCCTCCTCGTCCTGATGCCGGGGTCGGGCGACGCCGTGCAGGCGCTGAAGGCGGGGATCATGGAGATCCCGGACGTGATCGCGATCAACAAAATGGACAACCCGGCGGCGAAGACGATGCTGAACGAGGTGCGCTCGATCCTCGGGCTCGACCGCAGCCGCGAGTGGAACCCGCCCATCGTCCTCACCGAGGCCGTGCGCGGCGAGCACGTGTCCGAGCTGTGGGAGAAGGTCGAGGAGCACCGCGCGTTCCTCGAGCAGAGCGGGCGGCTCGAGGAGCGGCGCCGGGCCAACCTCGCGCGCGAGGTCTTCGCGGTCGCGTCGAGCCGCGCGAGCCGGCACCTCGAGCAGGCCGTCGCCGACGACGCCGAGCTCCGGCGGCTGCTCGCCGAGGTGCAGGCGCGGGAGCTCGACCCGTTGACGGCGGTACGGGAGATACTCGAGAAGGTGTTCCGGATCGACGATGGCGACGCAGGTAACCGCACCCGCGCTTCCTGAGATCGAGCGCGCTCGCGAGCGGCTCGCGGGGGTCGCGCGCGTCACGCCGGTCTTCCCGTCGGAGACGCTTTCGCGGCTCGCGGGCCGACCGGTGCTCCTCAAGGCCGAGAACCTACAGCGGACGGGCTCGTTCAAGATCCGCGGCGCGTACACGAAGGTCTCGGGCCTCGAGCCGGAGCAGCGGGTGGTCGGTGTGGTCGCGGCGAGCGCGGGCAACCACGGCCAGGCGGTCGCGTGGGTCGCCCGCGAGCTCGGCGCCCCCGCGCGCGTCTTCATGCCGCAGGACTCGCCGATGGCCAAGGTCGACGCCACGCGGAGCTACGGCGCGGAGGTCGAGCTCACCGGGGCGGCGTTCGAGGAGACGCTCGCCACGGCGCAGGCCTATGTCGAGCAGACCGGCGCCACCTTCGTGCATCCGTACCTGGACACGCTCGTGATGTCGGGCCAGGGCACGATCGGGCTGGAGCTCGCGGAACAGGTCGCCGATCTCGAGACGGTGGTGCTCCCGATCGGTGGCGGAGGGCTCGCGTCGGGGATCTCCCTGGCGCTGCGTGCCGTGCGGCCCGGGCTGCGGCTCGTGGGCGTGCAGGCGGCGGGAACGCGTCCGGGCGGCTCGGGCTTCACGATCGCGGACGGGATCGCGGTCAAGGAGCCGGGCGACCTGACGATGGGCATCCTCGGCGAGACCCTCGACGACATCGTCACGGTCGAGGACGAGGAGATCGCGGAGGCGATCGTGTTGCTCGCGGAGCGGACAAAGCTCGTCGTCGAGGGCGCAGGCGCCGTCAGCGTGGCCGCGATCCTCGGCGGCCTCGCCGGCGGTTCCGGTTCGGTGCTCGCGCTCCTCTCCGGCGGCAACATCGACGCCTCCCTCATGGTGCAGGTGATGCGACGCGGCCTCGCGCTCTCGGGCCGCTACCTCGTCCTGCGGACCCGAGTGCCGGACCGGCCCGGCGAGCTCGCGAAGCTGCTCGACCTCCTCGCCGGGGAGCGCGTGAACGTCGTCGAGGTCGAGCACCAGCGCGAGGCGATCGGCGTCCCGGTCGGCTACACCGGAGTCGAGCTGACGCTCTTGACGCGCGACCCCGAGCACTGCGAGCAGCTGATCGCTCAGCTCGGCGAATGGGGCTATCCCGCCGAGCGGCTCGATTGAGCCGGCAGCCGTCCGCGCGCGAGCGGCGGGAAGCGGGGATCCGACGCGGTGTTCCGTTCGGGATCGCGGTGTTCGCGATCTCGATCTCGTTCGGAGTGCTCGCGCGGCCGCTCATGGGCCCGGTGGCGCCGATCGCGATGTCGATCCTCGTGTTCTCGGGATCGGCGCAGTTCGGCGCGCTCGCGGTGTTGATCGCGGGCGGAAGCGCGGCAGCCGCGATCGCAGCCGGCCTGCTCCTGAATGCGCGCTACCTGGCGATGGGGCTCGCGCTCGCTCCCTCCTTGCGCGGGCGCGCGCCGTCGCGGGCGGCGTTCGCCATGACGACGGTCGACGCGTCGTGGGCGTCGGCCGCAATCGGCGGCGGGCGCTTCGATCCCTGGTACATGGTGGGCGTCAGCATTCCGCAGTACGCCGGCTGGGTGCTCGGAACGGTGGTCGGGGTCTTCGTCGGGCCGGCGCTCGGCCATCCGGACTCGCTCGGCCTGGACGCGTTGTTCCCGGCCTTCTTCCTGGCGCTCCTGTTCGAAGAGGCACGAGGCAGGCGGCGGCTGGTCGCGGCCGGCGGCGGAGCCGGAATCGCGCTCGTCCTGACGCCGATCCTGCCCGCCGGCCTGCCGATTCTCGCGGCGGCGGTGGGGGCGCTGGCCGCCTCGAGGGTGCGGCCGTGACCGCGGTCTGGGTGACGATCGGCACGCTCGCCCTCGGGACGGCGGCGCTCAAGCTGGCCGGGCCGTTGGCGCTAGGAGGCCGTTCGCTGTCGGCGAAGGCGCACAACGTCGTCGAGCTGCTCGCCTCGGCGCTGCTCGCAGCGCTGGTCGTCGTGGAGACGTTCGGCACGGGGCACTCGCTGGTCCTCGACGCACGCGTCCTCGGAGTGGCGTTCGCCGCCGTCGCGCTCACGAGGCGGGCGCCGATGATCGTCGTGGTCGTCGGCGCAGCGGCCGTGACCGCGATCGCTCGCCTGCTCTCGTAGGGCTGCGGGGCTAGCTGCCGCAGCGGCGGAAGGCGGTGAGCTCGCCGCCGCGGGTGCGCCAGTCCGTGAGGCCGCCGTCGAGCACCGGGCGGGCGTCGATGCCCGCGGCCTGGAGCACGCTGGCTGCGACCGCCGCGCGCGGGCCCGACTCGCAGATCGTCACGACCGGCCGCCCGTCGAGCAGTCCCGCCTCGGCGGCCGCACGCGCTGTGCGGTAGGGAAGGTGGTGCGAGCCGGGGATGTGGCCTTCGTCCCGCTCGTCGGCCTCGCGCACGTCGAGCAGCTCGACCGAGTCTTCCGCGAGCAGCCGCTCGAGCTCCTCGAGCGACACCGGCTCGAGTCTCTCGGCGCCGCCGCCTTCCTGCCACCCGGCCAGGCCGAACAGGCCGACGGCGTGCAGCGCCCGGGCGGCACGCACGGCCTCCGCCTCGCCCGTCGCGTGGAGGACGACCGGCCGCTCCGGCAGGACGAACGCCGCCTTCGTCGCGAAGCTCGCGCCGGAGACGGGAATCCCGACCGCGCCGGGATGGTGCCCGGCGAAGAACGCGGCGGTCGGGCGAACATCGAGGACGACTGCCTCGCCCGGCATCGAGCCGACGCATTCGAGCGGCGGCTGTGCGCCCAGGAGCTCGCTGCGGTTGAGCTCGACGATCCGCTCCGTGTTCGGCGGCCGCGGCGGCTGCGGGCCGAGCGCCGCGTCGAGGAAGTCGGCGAGCTCGCGCCGGAGTGCGGGGTTGAAGCGGCGCTCGAAGCCGATCGTCGTCGACGCCTTCGAGCTCATCGCCGCGCCGCAGAGCGAGCCTGCGACATGCCCGGGGAAGACCTCCACTCCGTCCCCGAGCTCGGCGAGCCGGCGCAGGCTGTGGAAGAGACCCTCGGCGCCCTCCTTCGCCGCGACCGCGAGATCCGGCCGTCCCGCGTCGCCGACGAAGAGCGAGTCTCCGGTGAGGACGAGCCACGGCTCGTCGCCGCGGGAGCGGTCGGTCACCGCGAAGCAGCAGTGCTCGGGCCGGTGGCCCGGCGTGTGGAGCGTGCGGAGGACGACCTGGCCGACCTCGATCTCGGTCCCGTCGTCGAGCGGCTCGTGCGGGAACGTCGCCTCGGCGGCTGCGTGGACGCGGATCGGCACGCCGTGCTCGAGCGCGAGCCGCCCGTGCCCTGAGACGTGGTCGGCGTGCGTATGCGTCTCGAACACGGCGGCGAGCCGGACGCCGTGCCGCTCCGCCTCGGCCAGCACGGGCTCGACGTGGTAGGGCGGGTCGACGACGACCGCGACACCGGCGTGCTCGTCGCCGACGAGATACGACGCGCAGCCCAGGTCGTCGTCCAGGAACTGCTTGAACAGGAGATGCGTCAAGGGTAGGACTCCCGGTGGG
>DATCYP010000069.1:0-8830 GCA_036526375.1 Gaiellaceae bacterium
GCCGCGAGGATGCGCGCGGAGTACGGCGCGACGAATTCGCCGTAGTCGTGCGGCGACAGCACGCCGACCCAGGAGTCGAAGAGCTGGATCGCGTCGGCGCCGGCCGCCGCGGTCGCCGCGACGTAGCGCGCGAACTGCTCCGTCAGGCGCTCCATCAGCGCGTGCCACGTCGCCGGCTCTCGGTACATGAGCGTCTTCGTACGAACGAAGTCCCGGCTCGGCCTGCCCTCGACGAGGTAGCCGGCCACGGTGAACGGCCCGCCGCAGAAGCCGACCAGCGCGCGCTCGGGCTCGAGCTCGGCGCGCACCAGCCGCACGGCCTCGAGAATGGGCGCCGCCCACTCCTCCGGCTCGGCGACGCGCAGCCGTCCGACGGCCGCGGCCGAGTCGAGCCGCTCCTCCACGACCGGCCCGACTCCCTCGACGAGCTCGACGTCCACGCCCATGCCGAGGACGGGCGACATGATGTCCGCGAAGAGGACGGCGGCGTCGACGCCGTGCCGCCGCACAGGCTGCAGCGTCACCTCTGCACAAAGTTCCGGCGTCCCCGCGATCTCGAAGAAGCCGTGGCGCTCGCGCAGCGCGCGGTACTCCGGAAGCGAGCGGCCCGCCTGGCGCATGAACCACACCGGCGTGCGCTCGACCGGCTCGCGGCGCAGCGTACGAACGAGGAGCGGCTCCGGGTCGCCCAGGCTCTGCTCCCTCAGGATCGGCTCGCTCAGACCCGGATCGGCTCGCGGCCCTGCTCGCGCAGGAGCCGGGAGAGGCCTTCCTCGAGCGTGACCTCGGGCTCCCAGCCGAGCAGCTGCTGCGCCCGCGTGATGTCGGGCTTGCGCTGCATCGGGTCGTCGATCGGCAGCGCCTCGAAGACGATCTCGCTCGACGTACCGGTGAGCTGCTTCACGACCTCCGCGAGCTCGAGCAGTGTCCGCTCGTCGGGGTTGCCGAGGTTCACGGGCAGATGCTCCCCGCTCTCGGCGAGGAGGACGATGCCCCGGATCAGGTCGTCGACGTAGCAGAAGCTCCGTGTCTGCGTCCCGTCGCCGTAGACCGTGAGCGGCTCCGCGGCGAGCGCCTGCCGGATGAAGTTCGAGACCGCGCGTCCGTCGTTCGGCCGCATCCGCGGGCCGTACGTGTTGAAGATCCGCACGATCGCGGTGTCGACGCCCTGCTGGCCGTGGTAGGCCATCGTCAGCGCCTCGGCGTAGCGCTTCGCCTCGTCGTAGACCCCGCGCGGACCGATCGGATTGACGTGTCCCCAGTAGGTCTCCGGCTGCGGATGCACCTGCGGGTCGCCGTAGACCTCGCTCGTCGACGCCGTGAGGAAGCGCGCGCGCTTGAACTTCGCGAGCCCGAGTGCGTGGTGCGTGCCGTATGAGCCGACCTTGAGCGAGTGGAGCGGCATGCGGAGGTAGTCCTCCGGGCTCGCGAGCGCGGCGAAGTGGTAGACGAAGTCGATCGGCTCGTCGACGAAGAGCGGCTCCGACACGTCGTGCGGGACGAACGTGAAGGCGTCGTCGCGGATGTGCTCGATGTTCGCGAGCGAGCCGGTGACGAGGTTGTCGACGCAGATGACGCGATGGCCGCGCTCGAGCAGGTACTCGCAGAGGTGGGAGCCGAGGAAGCCGGCCCCTCCTGTGACCAATGCGGTCGGCACGGGGCGATGCTAGCTGCGCGCGGCGACCTCGGTGTAGACGGAGAGCAGCGCGTCGGCCTCCGCGTCGCGCGAGAAGTGCCCGACGGCGTGCGCACGGGCCGCCGCCCCGAGCCGCGCCCGCCGATCGGCATCCGCCAGCAGCTCCTCGAGCGCCCGCCTCAGCGCGGGGACGTCGAGCGGCGGCACGAGGACGCCGGTGACGTCGTCCTCGATCGCCTCGAGCAGCCCGCCGACCGCCGAGGCGACGACGGCCCGCCCGTAGGCCATGGCTTCGCGCGCGACCAGGCCGTAACCCTCGCGCCGGGAAGGCACGGCCACGATCGCCGCCCGTTCGTAGAAGCTGCCGAGCTCGCGCGGCGGGACCGGGCCGACCGCCCCGTGGATCCGCGACGCGAGGTGCCCGGACCCTGCAACGACGAGCGGGAGACCGCGCGCCGCCTCGGCGAGCTCGAGCACGCCCTTCTCCTCCGAGAGGCGCCCGACGAAGAGGATGTGCGGCGGCTCCTGCGGTGGAACGACCTCGCGGGGGATCGGGACGCCGGTGGGGACGACGCGCACGTCGCGGGCGCCGAGCGCACGCGCATCGGCAGCCAGGGCGTCGGATCCTGCGAGGACGACGGCTGCCCTCCTCAGAACGGGACGCGCGAGCCTCGGCAGGCGGCGACCGAGCACGAGGTCGGTCCCGTGCACCTGGAGCACGTACGGCTTGCCAAGCGTCGCAGCGACCGCACCTGCACCGAGCCAGTGGGCGTGGACGATGTCCGCGCCGCGGGCCCCGCGCGCTGCCGCCCGTCTGAAGGAGACGAGCAGCGAGGGCAGGAGCAGCGCCCGCCAGGGCCGGTGCAGCACCCGGGCCGGGATGCCGGGCGGACGGGCGAGCCCGTGGTGGCGGAAGTCTGCGGGCGAGACGACCTCGACGTCCACCCCGCGCGCGCGCAGGCTCGCAACCGTGGCGGCGACGAAGGTGCCTGAGATGTCGTCCTCGTCCTGCGGATACGAGGTCGTCAGGACGAGGACGCGGATCGCGTCAACGCTCCGGTGACGGTTCCAACGCGTCCTCGAGCTCGAGCTCGTGCGGCTCCTCGGCGAGCGCCAGCTCGACGCGCCGCACGCGCAGGAGGACCCGCTCGATGAGCCGCCGGTTCGCGCTCAACAGGTCGCCGAGGATCCCGATCGCCGCCACCTGGAAGGCGGCGCCGGCGAGCAGTCCTCCGAGGATGAGCGACTGGATGTGGCCGGCCGAGCCGTCCTGGACGAAGTAGTAGAGGAAGCGTGCGAAGATGGCGAGCGCGGCAGTGAAGGCGAGCGCGGCGAGAAAGAGGAACGTCCGCAGAGGCGCGTACATCGCGTAGGCGCGTGCCACCTGTGTCCCGCTGCGGACGAGGTACTCGAGCGTCGAGGAGAAGAGCCGCGACCTGCGCACCGCTGGATTCGTCCCCACCGGCGCCGAGCCTACTGCGAGCCCGCTCCGCCCGGCCTGGATCAGCGACTCGAGCGTGTACGTGAAGCGCCCGAGGACGTTGATCCGCAACGCGGCCTCGCGCGTGTACGCGCGGAAGCCGCTCGTGGTGTCGGGGACGTCCGTGCGTGATGCGGCCCGCACGGCGGCGCTCCCCACGTGCTGCAGGACGCGCTTCGTCCGACTGAACTCCTCGACTCCCGCTCCGTGGCGCTCTCCGACGACGATGTCGGTGCTGCCGCCGAGGATCGGCAGGACGAGTCGCGGGATGTCGGCGGCGTCGTACTGGTTGTCCGCGTCGAGCGTGACGATCACGTCGGCACCGGCGCGAAGGGCTGCGTCGATCCCGGCGCCGAACGCCTCGGCGAGTCCCCGGCGCTGCGAGAACCGGACGACCCGGCTTGCGCCGTGCTCGAAGGCCACCGCGGTCGTGCCGTCAGTCGACCCGTCGTCGACGACGATCGTCTCCATGGCGTCGAATCCGGGGACCGCCTCGGGAAGATCGGCCAGCACCCGCGGCAGCGTCTCTGCCTCGTCGAGGGCAGGGATGACGACAACCAGCTTCATCCCGCGGCAACTATAGCCCCGGCCGGCGACGATCCCACGACCGCGGCGGAGCTCACTGTCGCAGCAATGCGATGGCCCGGTCCCAGACCAGGGCCGCGATCACGCCGAGGATGAGACCGATCAGCGCCGCGATCACGACCGTGTTGCGGCGGCTGCGCGCGGTGATCTTCTGCGCCGCTGCGCCCGTGAGGACCTGCGGCCGCTCGATCTGCTTCGCCTGCTGCAGGAACTGGGTGGCCGAGATCAGATCCTGCTGATTCGTCTTGAGCGACAGCTGCAGGAGGAGCTTGTTCGTCACCGAGACGCCGGGATTCGACAGGTTCTGTTGAATCAGGGCAATGGCGGACTTGTCCGCCGCGATCTCCGCCTCGAGGTTCGCGATCTTGGCGTCCGCGTACCTCCCGACCCGGCGGACGACCTCGTTCGCCAGTCCGTTCGCGGCACATGCCGCGACCTTCGCGCGTCGCGTCTGGACCGTGATCGAGACGAGAGGGTTCGTGTTCGTCTTCGGGACGGAGCTGCCGCTCACCGTCGCCGTCGAGATCCCCTTGCGGAACTGCGGCGCCTTCGTCTTGCACTTGTGGGCGACGACGCCGTCGACCAGCGCCGAATGGACGATCTGCCCCACCGTCGCCGGATTCGTCTGCACCCCGAGGGCCGGCGTGCCGCCGGCGGCCGTGTACGGCTGCCCGAGGTAGAGCGTCGCCGTCGCCTTGTACACCTGCGTGCCGCCGAGCGAGACGAGGTAGCCGATGACGGCGCCCGCGACGAGCCCAGCCGCGAGCAGCCACCAGCGAATCCCCAGCAGCCTGACGTAGCGCGCGAAGTCGACTTCCTGCTCGGCCTCGGGGTCGAAGCCGCGCTGAGGGGGAGCAGGCGCAGTCACGAGCGGCGACGATATCTGACGGTCATGAGGGCGTTCTTAGGAACGGCGTCAGTGTGCGAGCCGGCGCCGCTTGGAACCTCGAGGCTCGACGGCGAAGATCCGCGAGAAACCGTGGAAGAGCAGGCGCCCGCCGTTGCCCGAGACCGGGACGAACTGGCCGTGCGGGAAGGTCATGAGCCGGCGGCCGGTGTGCAGGTTCACGCCGATGATCCGGTGCGAGAAGCTGCCGGCGTAGGCGACGCCGTCCACGATCACGGCGGCGCCCGAGATCGCGCCCCCGGTGTCGATCCGCCAGAGGATGCGACCGCTCGCGGCCGAGGCGCCGTAGAACACGCCCGAGTAGGAGCCCCAGCAGACGACGCCGTGCGCCACCGCGGGTGAGGAGTAGACGTACGCGCCGGCCGGAACCGTCCAGAGATGCCGCCCGCTCGTGGAGAAGGCCCACAGCGAATACGCGACGGACGGGACGAACACCCGACCGCCGGCAACCGCGGGCGTCCCGTAGATCTTCCCGTTCACACGGCCGATCCAGCGGGTCGAGCCGCTCGCCGGCGAGAGCGCCCACAGCCGCCCCGCGTAGTCGCCGATGAACAGCCTTCCGCCCGCGATGGCCGCGCTCGAGGTGATCTTCGCGCCGAGGTCGCGGCGCCAGCGCAGCCGGTGCGTGCGCAGGTCGAGCGCGTACATCTCTCCGTTCCAGTCGCCGAAGTAGTCGATCCCGTCCACGACGATCGGCGACGACTCGATCGCCGACCCGGCGTACCAGCGCCACTCGAGGCGGCCGTCGAACCGGTCGAGGACGTACACCCAGCCGTCCATCGTGTGGTAGACGATCTCGTCCCCGACCACGGCCGGCGAGGACGCCATCTTCGGCGCGTCGGGCGTCCGGTGCACCCAGGCGAACTTCCCGGAGCGCATCGAGATCGCGTGGATGGTCCCGCGGGCGTTGCCGATGTACGCGAATCCGTCGGCCACGACCGCCGGGAACTCGATCAGGCCACCGAGGCTGCGACCCCAGATCACGCGAAACGGCGGACGCAGCCGGATCTGCTCCGGCGCCTGCGTGCGCGCGGCCGTCGCGCCGTAGATCGGCCACTGCAGACCCGGCTGGTAGACCCTCACCGTCTGCCTGCGGCTGTGCCGGAAGTCGAGTCGGACGCGGGCGGGCGTGTAGCCCGGCGCCGTCACGGAGACCTCCTGCCGCACCCGCGGCGCCCTGATCGTTGTGACCCCGTGCCGGTCGGTCCGTCCGTTCCTGTGCCAGAGGCTCACGCGCGCTCCGCGCACCCGCACGCGCCGGTCGCCGTCGAGGATCGTGACGACGAGCTTCGTCAGCCTCCCGGTCACCCGGTGCGTGTGCTTCGGCTTCGGCGTCGTGTGCGGCTTCGGCGGCGAGGCGCGGCGATGGCTGCCCCCGCAGCCGGCGAACAGGGCTACGACCGCGACCAGGACGAGGAGGCGCCTGATCAGGCGTGCTCCCCCACCGCGAGCTCGCGGTAGCCCGTGAGCCAGAGCGGTGCGCCGTCGATGTCCCGCAGGATCACGTTGTCGTCGGGAAAACGGGGAACGGCCTCGCCGATCTCGTCCAGCCGGCCGAGCGTCGCGAGGACCTGTGCCTCGGCCATGTTCGCGCCGCCCGCGGCGAGCGCCGAGGTCGCCGCGACGTGGCGGACGTTGATCTCCGTCACCTTGAGCGCTCCGGTGCGGTCCTCGCGCAGATCGACGGTCAGCAGGCCGTGCGCGGCCTCGCCGGTGAGACCGCCGACGAAGCGCACCGCCTGCTCGGCGAGCGTCCGCGCCCGCTCGTCGTTGAGCAGACGACCGCGGTTGATGTTGCCGGTCACCCCCGAGACCGCGAGATGACCCATGAAGTACTCGAGCCTCTCGTAGCAGCCCGCCTTGAGCAGCTCGCCCTCGTGGAAGAGGAGCGTGCAGGCGATGTTCCGGCCGGGCAGGTGCTCGGCGACCATGTAGCTCGGGATCTCGGGGTTGAGATAGGCCCACGCGTACGCCTCCTCCGGCTCGGTCACCTGGATCGAGCCGATCCCGCTCGAGGACGCGTCGGAGTAGTCGCGCAGCCAGACCGGCCCGCCGTCGAGCTCGAGCCCGCTGCGCGCGAGCAGCTCGTCCCGGCTCGCGATGCGGTACCGCGGCACGAGGCCGGTCTCGCGCAGCGCCTCGTACAGCTTGCCCTTGCTGATCGCGATCTCGACGAGCCGGGGAGGCGGCAGCAGCGTCGGCACGGGAAATTCGCGCCCGCTCCAGAAGAGCACCTCCGCCTCCGGCGCAACGAGCGCGACGTCGATCTCCTCCCGCTCGCAGATCTCCGCGACGAGCTCGGCGTACCCGGGATCGCTCGGCTGGGAGACGCGGTAGACGCGGTCGTAGAGGCCCTCGTAGAAGCCGTACCAGTTGCCCCCACGGTCGGCGCCGACCAGCGTCGCGTCGGAGAACGCCGCGCTCGCACGCAGCGACCGCGCGATGGCTCTCGGCGTGACGCCGCAGGCGCCCGTGACAAGGATGTTCAGCGGCGCCACAGGATCCGAGAATAGCCCCGGTTTCTCACGGCGCCGGCTTCCAACCCCCCGTCTCTCCCTTGTACGTTCCGCGGAAGAGAGCGAGCGGCGTTCGCGCGAGGATCTTCACGTCGAGGAGCGGCGAGCGGTGCTCGACATACCAGACGTCGAGCTCGATGCGCTCCGCCCAGGGCAGCGCGGCGCGGCCGTTCACCTGCGCCCAGCCGGTGATCCCCGGCTTCACGTCGAGCCGGCGCCGTTGCCGCTCGTCGTACTGCTCCACCTGGTAGCGCAGCGTCGGTCGCGGCCCGATCACGCTCATCTCGCCGCGCACGACGTTCCAGAGCTGCGGCAGCTCGTCGAGCGAGAGCTTGCGGAGCAGCCGCCCGGCGCGGGTGATGCGTGGATCGCCGCGGTCGACCGCGAGCCCGGCGCCCATCGTCTCCGCCCCGACGACCATCGTCCGCAGCTTGAGCAACTCGAAGTCGGATCCGTCCCTGCCGACTCGCGTCTGCCGGTAGAGGACGGGACCGCGGTCCTCGAGCTTGACGGCGAGCGCCGCGAGCGCGAGGACGGGAGAGGCGACGAGCAGGGCGCCGCCCGCGATCGCGAGGTCCGCGGCGCGGTTCACGCGAGCTCTCCCTCACGCTGCGGCGCCCACGTCGCGGGAACGCCGCGCCGGAGATAGTTCCACAGCGCGACGACGGTGGCCCACGTGATGAGGACGTAATAGCGCGCGATCCCGACACCCACGAGCGCCGCTGCGAGCAGGCCCAGCTGCAGGCCGAGGACGACCGCGTAGACGACCCCGTGCCCGAGCAGCGCGATCGAACTGCCGAGCAGGATCAGATGCAACAGGCCGCTCGCGTAGCGCAGGTGCCGGTGGGAAAGGAGCGCGAGCAGGTAGCCCGGGCGCTGGCCGCGCAGCATCCGCCCCCGCAGGACGATCAGCCAGGCGTGCTCGAACATCCGCACCTTGCGCCGGTACTCGCTCTCGTTCGTCGGCGTGGGGCGCTCGGAGGCCAGCGCCTCCGGCTCGTAGACTGCGCGCCGGCCGCGCTGCACCATCAGGTACGGAAGCGCGAGATCGTGCCCGAAGCGCGGGTCGACCTCGACGTAGTCCGACCGGCGGAGCGCGTAGACGGCGCCGTTGCCGGCCGTGACCGAGCCGAGCCGCGACTCCCCCTCGCGCGTCACGAGCTCGTAGCGCCAGTAGACGCCTTCCTTGTTCGAGCCGTCGGGCGCCTCGAGCCGCAGGCGTCCGCAGACGTAGGCGACACGCGGGTCGGCGAAGTTGCGGACGAGCTTGCGGAGTGCGTCCGGGGCCCAGGCGGCGTTCGCGTCGGAGAAGGCGACGACATCCGCGTCGGTGGCCCGGACGGCGGCGTCCTGGGCGGCGACCTTGCCGCCGCGGGGGTTCCGGATCACGCGGGCGCCTGCTCCCTCCGCGAGCTCCTCGGTGCGGTCGCTGGAGGCATCGGACGTGACGACGACCTCGAGCAGATCCGGCGGGTAGTCGAGGGTGCGCAGGTTTTCGAGCCGCCGCTCGATCGCTCCCTCCTCGTTGTAGGCGGTGACGATCACCGCGACGGACGGCAGGTACGCGTCGTCGAGCGCGACGCGACGCGTGCGGAGGCGCGCTGCGAGCGCGACGGTGACCGGGTACAGAGCGTGTGTCCAGGCGAGCGCGGCAAGCGAGCCCCAGAAGAGGACGACGGCCGCGGTCACGGCCGCAACGCTAGCGG
>DATCYP010000070.1:0-2496 GCA_036526375.1 Gaiellaceae bacterium
GATCAGGAGCTTGTTCGGGTTGAAGCGGCGCCCGGTCGACGGGTCGTAGGGACCGTGGGCGCGGAGGCCGTAGCGCTGGCCCGGGCCGACTCCGGGGAGGTAGCAGTGCCAGTTGTGGGCCGTGACGTCGGAGAACTCGACCCGGGTCTCGCGGTCGCCGTCGAAGAGACAGAGCTCGACGCGCTCGGCACGCTCCGAGAAGATCGAGAAGTTCGTCCCGTCGCCGTCCCACGTGGCGCCGAGCGGGAACGGATGTCCCGGCCAGACCTCCATCAGCGGGAGAATTCCACGCGCCGGTTGCCGAAGTCGGCGACGAGCGTCGCGGCGCCGCGCCGCAGCCGCAGCATCCGCGCCTCCTCGTCCGCCTCCGCTCCGAGCTCGCGCGGCAGCTCGCGGCGCAGCGCGAGCAGCTCGCGGTAGAGCGGATCCGGCTCGCGCGGGTGGAGCTTCGAGCGGAGGAAGGTCGCGAGCGCCTGCGGGTCCGGCACCTCCTGTCCCGAGAAGGCGGCGAAGGCGGCGAACTCCCGCCGCCTTCCCTCGCGAGTCGCCTCCGCGATCTCTGGGTCGATGTGGTCGGTGAAGAACTGGAACGGCGCGGTCTCGAGCCACTCCTCGCCCATGAAGAGCAGCGGCGTGCACGGGGAGAAGAGCGTCACGGCGGCGGCCACGCGCAGGGCATCCTCCGGCAGGCGGTCGCCCACCGCGCGGTTGCCGACCTGGTCGTGGTTCTGTGCGCAGACGACGAGCCGGCGGGGGTCGTGGCCGCGGCCGGCGAGATCCTCCGCGAGCGAGGACACCGAGCCGAACTCGGCATAGTAGCCGTCGCGCTCGCCGGTGAGGAGGACGTGCAGCTCGTGGTGTGTGGCGTCGAACCACTGCGCGTCGTGTCCCCACTCCTCGATCGGACGCCAGTCGCCGAGCTCCATCTCCGAGATGACGAGTGCACGCGGGTCGACGTCCCGGACACGCGCGGCGAGCTCCGCGCAGACGTGCGGCTCCGAGTCGTCGAGGATCGCGTGCACGGCGTCGAGTCGCAGGCCGTCGACGTGGAAGTCGCGCACCCACTGCTCGGCGTTCTGGATCGCCCATTCCCGCACGCCGCGCTGCGAATAGTCGAGCGCATCGCCCCAGAACGTCTCGTGCCTGTCGGTGAAGTAGGGCCCGAACGCGCGCAGCGCCTCGTCGCCCGGGCCGACGTGGTTGTAGACGACGTCGAGGATCACTCCCAGGCCCTCGGCGTGCGCGGCGTCGACGAGGCGTGCGAGTCCCGCCGGCCCGCCGTACGCCGGATGGACGGCGTACGTGTAGAGCCCGTCGTAGCCCCAGCCCCGCTCGCCCGGAAAGGTCGCCACCGGCATCAGCTCGATCGCGGTCACGCCGAGCTCGCGCAGTCCGCGCAGGCGCGGGACGACGCCGTCGAACGTCCCCTCCTCGCTGAACGTCCCCACGTGGAGCTCGTAGACGACGAGCTCGCCGAGCGCGACCCCGTCCCAGCCGTCGTCGCTCCACTCGAAGGCGGAGGTGTCGAGCACACGCGACGGCCCGGTCACGCCGTCGGGCTGCTCGCGCGAGCAGGGGTCGGGCCACGCTTCGCCACCGTCGGCGACGAGGAGATAGTCCTCTCCGCCGAAGGAGCCGACCCAGTACTCGCCGTCTCGCTCGAGCTCGACGTCGCCGTCCGCTCGCACGGCGAGCGAGCGGGCCGTCGGCGCCCACACGCACACCTCCGCCGTGCCGTCGCCGCACGGCACCGCTCCCAACCGCGGCACCTCCGCCTACTCCGGGACGAGCCAGACGGCGCCGAGCGGCGGCAGGGTCAGCGTCGCGGAGAACGGCTGCTCGTGCCACGGCACCGGCTCGGCTTCGACGCCGCCGAGGTTGCCGACGCCGCTGCCGCCGTAGAAGGCCGAGTCCGTGTTCAGCACCTCGCGCCAGCGACAGCAGAGGGGCATCCCGACGCGATAGTCGTGGCGCGGCACCGGCGAGAGGTTGAGGACGCAGACGAGCGGCTTCGCGTCGCCCTCGCCGACCCGCGCGAAGGCGAGGACGTTGTTCGAGGTGTCGTTCGCCTCGAGCCAGCGGAAGCCGGCCGGGTCGAAGTCGAGCTCCCACAGGGCCGGGCTCGAGCGATAGACCGCATTCAGATCCCGGACGAGCGACTGGATCCCCTCGTGCTCGGCGTACTCGAGCAGGTTCCAGTGCAGGGAGCCCTCGGCGTTCCACTCCTCCCACTCGCCCAGCTCGCCGCCCATGAAGAGGAGCTTCTTGCCGGGATGCGCCCACATGTAGGCGTAGAGCGAGCGGAGGTTCGCGAACTTCTGCCAGCGGTCGCCGGGCATCTTGTCCAGCAGCGACCGCTTGCCGTGCACGACCTCGTCGTGCGAGAGCGGCAGGACGAAGTTCTCGCTGAACGCGTACATGAGCGAGAACGTCAGCGTGTGGTGGTGGAAGCGCCGGTAGACCGGGTCCTTCTGGAAGTAGAGGAGCGTGTCGTGC